>JBDUEH010000329.1:0-3622 GCA_040002555.1 Gemmatimonadales bacterium
GGCGACGTCCAGCTTGGGAAGCTGGCATTCTACCAACTGAATTACGCCCGCGTGCACAACTGCACAGGCAATGTAGCGACGTAAACAATCGGTTCAAGTATGCCCGCGGCCGCCCCCCTCGTCGAGCACGATCCGACCGACTGTGAGATCTGCGCGGAGTATCGCGTCGAATTCTTCGAGTTCGCGAAGACCGCCTTCTCCCGCCTGGCCGAGGCCTGCCGGTTGATTTCTGGGGCTCGATTCCCCGCTGCTTGCAGCTCTCGAGATAGGCCTCGATCGCTTTTGCGAAATTGGTCTCTACCATGCGCATGGTCGCGGCCCTGAAGTAGACCTGATCTTCCATCTCGATGACCCGGCCGAACAAGGTTCCGTCGACGGCGCGTTCGACTCTGGCGCGATAGCCCTCGATCTCTATGACGAATGACATGACGTCAGCGTTTTGTTTTCAGGGCCGTAGCAAGTCACGACCTGAACACGATTCAGCGGCGACCGGGTAACAGAACTGCCGAAGTTCCGGAGACCCGATCGACTCGTTGCAAATGAACGGTCCGTGTGTACGTTCTCTCGCCATGAATCTCCGCAGGCGGATTTCGCTCGTTGCAGTAGTCGCCACGCTCGGGGCCGGTTGCCATCGCAACGCCGCCGAACGGGACCTGACTCCCCCGCCGACTCTCGCAATGGTCGGCAAGGGTGACACGCTTTTTCACACCCGCGGATGCTTCAAGTGCCACGGCAACGACGCCAAGGGCGAAAGAACGGGCCCGATCTTACATCAGGCCCATTTCTACATGTGAACGGTAGCTACGCTGATTTCATACGACTGATCACATCGGGTGTGTCTGAGGTTCAATCAAGGTCAAGACCCACGAATTCGACATGCAGCCGCGAGGCGGAAACAAAAATCCGATGACCGACCAGGAAATACGGGAAGTCGCGGCGTACGTGTATTCGTTGAGCCACACCGTTCACTGACCGCCGAACGCTCAGGCACTTCGTCAAACCTACCGGACCAGTCCTTGCACATTCCATCTGCTGTTGCACACCGCCGTTAGTCGGAATGATTCGACAAAGGCGATGATCCGTCACCACTCGCCCTTCCTACTAAAATGACCGAAGTCGCGATTGTCCAGACATCGAGCCGCAACCGGGAAGCCGGGCTGGAGCTCGGCCAGCAGATCCGCGCACAGCTCAGCGGCGTTCCCGACGCGCTGATCGTTTTTGCGGCAGCCCATAACGAGTACGTGGAGCTTCTTAAAGCCCTCGCCGAGTCTACGGGAACACGAACGATCGTCGGCTGTTCTTCGTCCGGCGAATTTACCGATGATGGCTCTGGACTGGGGCTCGTCAACGTTACAGCCATCCGTGCCTCGGAGATGCAGTTTTCCGCAACGGTCGGAACTGGACTCGCCGCCGATCCCAAAGGAGCCGCGCATGGAATAGCGTCGAAGTTTCGACGGAGGGACAACTCGACTTTTCCATTCGCGGCCGCTCTGGTTCTTCTCGACGCGCTCGCGGGCCATTCTGAAGAGCTGGTCGATGCTTTGACCGTCGAGACTGCCGGCACGTATCGTTTCTTCGGCGGCGGAGCGGGCGACGATGCCCGGTTTCAAAAGACGCACGTCTTCTGCGGTACGGAGGTGTTCACCGATGCGGCTGTCGCTCTCGAGATCATCTCAAAAAAGCCCGTCGGTATCGGAGCCCGTCATGGCTGGAAACCTTCGAGCCAGGGTTTTCGCGTGACAGAGGCCGAATCGTCGCGCGTTATCAGCCTGAACGCAGCCCCCGCAGTCGACGCATTCGAAGACCACGCATTGGCCACGTCGCAGCAATTCGACCAGACAGACCCGCTGCCTTTCTTTCTTCACAACATCGTTGGTATCGACACCGAAGAGGGTCATAAGCTCCGCGTCCCGCTCGGGATCGCCGAGGGAGGTGGTGTCGTATGCGCAGCGGAGATTCCAGCTGGAGCCGCGACTCACATCATGTCGGCGACCGCCGGCTCAGCTGCTGAGGCCGCTGCGGAAGCAACGCGCGACGCCATTGATCAGGTTACACGCGAAGGCGGAACTCCGAAGGCCGCGCTCTTTTTCGATTGCGTTGCCACGCGTCTGCGCCTCGGTAAATCCTTCGACAAGGAGCTCGAAGCTGTGTCAGCCGAACTAGGTGGAATTCCCTTTGCGGGCTTCAACTCGCACGGCCAGATCGTGCGGGCTGACGGCCAATTCAGCGGATTTCATAATTGTACTGCGGTCGTGTGCGTGCTTCCTGACTGACCGCGCAGCTCCGCCGTGGGTGCACTTCTCGATCATCTCATCGCGCTCGGTCGCCTAACGGAACGCGGCCGCGCTGCACTAAGCCTCGCTAAGCTTCTTGGAGGCAAGAGGCTCGTCATCTTCGCGCGCGATCCCGAAATAGGGGTTCTCCTTCCGGCGCCAGGATTCCCGCAGACGTTTTCATCGGCACGGGAGTGGCGCGCGCTAGTAAATGCTGCCGTTGACTCCGGCGAGGCACAGTCGGAAGCGCTGGCCCCGCCTGAAGGCGGCGGCGTCGAGCCGGCCTACGCAGTTTCGTCGGGTCCCGACTTCGTCGCTGTCATTCTCGGTGCCGCATTTCGCTCACCTCATCTCGATGAGCTGTGTAGTCTCCTCCCCTTGCTCGAGAATGTTTTCGAGCGTGAACGCGCAGCTCACTATGCTCTTGCGCGTGAGAAAGTCGCCAAGCAGGCGGCAGCTCATGCCGAGGCACTCGCGACGGCATTCGATCAATCCCGTCTGGAGCTACGACATGCCCTTGCCGAGGCGGAGGAGTCCAGACGTCAACTTTCTGCAGTCAACGAGCAGCTCGGCAATCAGGCGATGGAGATGGAGGCGCAGGCAGAAGAGCTCGCCGCGCAAACAGAGGAGCTCCAGGCGACAAACGTTGAGCTCGCGCAAGCCACCGCCATTGCCGAGGCCGCCAACCTGGCGAAGTCACAATTTCTCGCCACAATGAGTCACGAGCTCAGGACGCCTCTGAATGCCATTGGCGGACACGTTCAGCTGGTCCAGATGGGAATCTACGGCGCTGTTAACGCTCAACAGCTCGAGGCACTTGACCGCGTGGACAGAAGCCAGCGTCATCTGCTCGGGTTGATCAACGACATTCTGAATCTCGCGCGAATTGAATCCGGGCGAGTGGAGTATGAACCCGTCGACCTACGGATCGCCGACATCTTCGCGGATCTTGCTCCGATGATCGAGCCGCAGCGTCAGACCAAGGAACTCGAATACACCGTCTCGATCAGTGAAGCGGACCTGATGGTCAGGGCAGACAAGGAAAAGCTCGAGCAGATACTGCTAAATCTTCTTTCGAACGCCATCAAGTTCACGCCCGCCGGAGGGTCTGTAGCCGTCACCTGCGCAACCCGTGACGATGCGCCTGAGAGCGTCTTTGTGCGAATCACGGACTCGGGGATTGGAATTCCTGAAGACAAAGTCGTCGCGATCTTCGAGCCGTTTGTACAGGTCAATGCGGGGCATTCCCGCCTGAACGAGGGAACCGGCCTCGGACTTTCGATTAGCCGGGATCTTGCGCGAGGCATGGGCGGTGACCTGCGAGCGCGAAGCGTTCTCGGCGAGGGCTC
>JBDUEH010000330.1:0-3616 GCA_040002555.1 Gemmatimonadales bacterium
AGCCCGAAAACATTCTCATGCAGCACGGGCAGCCGGTGATCGCCGACTTCGGCATTGCACTCGCGATTTCAAAAGCAGGAGGCAGCCGAGTGACGCAGACAGGGCTCTCGCTCGGCACGCCGCAGTACATGTCGCCCGAACAGGCAACTGGTGACCGCATCATCGACGGACGCAGTGACATCTACTCGCTCGGCGCAATGCTGTACGAGATGCTCGCTGGTGAGCCGCCACACGTTGGCGGTACCGTGCAGGCGACGATTGCCAAGGTTATTACCGATCCGGTTCGTCCACTCCGGAGCCTGCGCGATACGGTTCCTGTGCAAATTGAGCTCGCTGTCGGGAAAGCACTCGCAAAACTTCCTGCTGATCGCTTCGCTACTGCATCACTCTTCGTTCGTGCGCTGGAAGGTGATCGCACCGGACTCATCTCGGCCGAGCCGGGTCGTGTAAACACTGCACGTGCGTGGATTCAGCATCCGGCAACGGTCGCACTTGCAGCCGCACTTCTCGCGACGAGCGGATTTGCCGCGTACGAGGCGCGTCCTGCCGCAACCGGCGGGACAGATGCGCGAACGGTCCGCTTTGATTTTGTGCCTTCGGCTGGAGCGAAGGTGCGCCTCACTTTCGGCCCCGCTATGGCGGTGTCGCCCAACGGACGGTTGCTGGCCTACGTAGGTGACGGGCCGCACGGATCGCAACTGTGGATCCGCGATCTGCAGTCGGGCATATCGCATGCGCTGCCGGGGACCGGCGAGCCCGAAGCGCCGGTTTTCTCACCGGACGGACGCTGGCTTGTTTTTCGAATGAGTTCCCCCGCAAGGCTCGAGAAGATCCCTGTCGATGGCGGTCCTGTCCAGGCTCTCTATCCTCTGACTTCACCCGGGTCGGTGACGTTCTTTGCCGGTGACTCTCTCCTTTTTTCCACCGCAAGTGGCCTCACGACAATGGAGCATATTTTCTCCGGCTCGCTCGCTGGCGGAACGGCAAAGCGGTTTCTGCTCAAGGATTCCACTGCGGAGTCTTCCTTCCAGTTCGACCCATTCATCGGGCCCGACAACAACACGGTCTTCTTCCTCTCCAACGACGCCAACAAGACCATCGGCTCGGTCATCGGGTGGGCCACACGCTCCGAACGTGTCGCGTTTCGGACAGACGTGCAGGCAAAATTCATCATCGGGTATACAGCGGGAAACATCATCTACGGCAGTGACGCGGGCGCGATCATGGCCGTCCCCTTCGACCTCGCAACGCACAAAATCACCGGACAGCCAATAACGACAGGCGAAAACGCGATGGTCGATGTGTATTCGACGAAGGCGGCCCTTTCGGCTGACGGAGACTTGACGTTTGTAGTCGGCGGAGGCCCGGTGCGGCCGATGCTAGTCAACAGGAGTGGTTCGACGCCGTTGATGGTCTCCGAGCGCGCCATCGCTGATGCCCGTTATTCGCCAGATGGAAGCCGCATCGCCTTTTCGATTCGCGAAGCGGGACGAACTGACATCTGGATTCATACGGTGTCATCCGGCAGTCTCGATCGGCTCACTGCCGCCGGCACCGTCAACGATCGAGTGGAATGGTCGCCGGATGGCCGACGCGTGATCTACCGAACAGATCGTAACGGTCCGACAACCCTCTGGTGGCAAACGATCGATGGAAGCCTGCCGGCAGAGCGTATCAGTCCTCCGGGTCTGAATGTTCCAGTCTTCGAAGGCGTCATCACGCCTGACGGAAAGACGCTCGTGTTTCGCGTCGATACGCCCAATCGCCTGCGCGACATTCTGTCGGTATCGATGTCGGGTGACAGGACAATCACTCCCGTGCTCGCTACGGACGCGGACGAGCTTAATCCGAGAATTTCGCCTGATGGAAAATGGATGGCGTATGTATCGGCGGAGTCGGGACAGGATGAAGTATATGTCCGCCCGTTTCCGGGTGCCGGTGGCCGCACTCTCATTTCGGTGAACGGCGGACGGGAGCCGCTCTGGTCGAGAGACGGGCGGACGATCTTCTACTCTGCTAACGGTGCTTATCTTGCCGCAGCTGTCGCATTGTCAGCAGCGCCGTCGGTCAGCACACGCGATACCGTTGCCAAAGGGAATTACGCGTCCATGCGATTCCATCCTCAATACGATGTTGCACCGGATGGCAGGCATCTTCTGCTTCTCGAGCCGAGTCAAAGCGATGTGCCGGCGACGGTCATCCTGAATTGGGCAAGTGCATTCGCGGCGCGGGTCGCAGCGACGAAATAGTCAGGGCCGCTCGAATCCGTCCCACGTATCGCCGAGCAAACTGGTCGTGTCCGCGGCGGTTCCACCGAAAATGACCATGCGATCGCGAGTGCTGTCATAACCGGCAGCTAATGCTGAACGCGACGAAGGACCGATTTCCTGACGCTCCGTCCAGTGCGCTCCATTCCATTGCCACGTGTCGCGGAATGTGGTGGTACCGTCGCGTCCGCCAAGAAGAAGCGTTGCCTTTCCGTTGTACGCGATGCCGAACGAGTGACGCGCCGCTGGGCCAGTATCCGCAACGCGAGTCCACATTGCGCCATTGTATTCCCAGGTATCATCGAAAAACTGATACGATGTTGCTGTATGGGTCTCGGTGTGCGATGAAGTTCCGCCCCACCAACTGTGATCAGTAACCGTTACCTGCGTCTGCGCCGTCGTCACACTGAAACCGCCGAAAAGAACAACGCGGTCACGGGCTACATCGTAAGCAAGTCCATGTTTTGTACGCGCCGCTGGACCAGTGTCCTGCTCCTGTGTCCAACTCGTCCCGTCCCACGACCAGGTGTCGTTGAACTGCTTCGTTGCATTCCCGCCGCCAAACATGCAAACGCGGCCGCGCAAACTGTCGAAACACATCGCCATTCCACTTCGGGGAGCAGGACCTGTGTCTTCGATCTGCGTCCACTCCGCGCCGTCCCACTCCCACGTGTCTCCGAGATACGACTGTCCCGAGCCCGATGGCCGTACTCCGCCGAATAACACAAGACGCTGGCGTGCGCTATCGTAAGCAACTGCATGCTCGGATCGGGTTGAGGGACCAGTATCCGCAAACTGTGTCCAGTTATTCCCGTCGAACACCCAAGTGTCGCTCGCGGGCGATCCCGCGGCCAAACCGCCAAACAAGACCATTCGGTTTTGTTTGGACTCGAACCCCATCGCTGAATTGCTGCGCGACCCAGGGCCGATGTCCTGCTTCTGCGTCCAGAGGAATTGCGACATAGTAGCGGCTTCGAGACAGGGGTTGAGGGTGTGCCATATTGCCAGTTACCGATTAAGCGGACGGCCGAGACGCGGCTTCCCGCCATGCTACCGCGGTTTGATTCTGACACAACTGCCTTGAACCTGGAGGGGCAACGGTACTAGACGGAGAGAAAACGCTGTCTAGTACCGACCCTGCTAATTTCCTGAGGCGAATCGCCTTAACGCCTCCGGCACTATCCGCCCGAACTCGTCGAAAATGTTAACGCCGGATCCCTGGGCGATTTCCTTGAACTGCGCGTAGGATAAACCCGCCTGCGAAAGGAACGGCGTTATCGCATCGATCTGCGTTTGCAAATCGCCCTTCCGCTGACTGTTGAGAACGCCGCCCAGGTGGGTTGCGCCTT
>JBDUEH010000331.1:0-3609 GCA_040002555.1 Gemmatimonadales bacterium
CAACGCCTGTCGTGTTCTACTGCGGGAGTCAGTTCTATCGTGGCGCGTGGGCTGCGCTCAGGCACCGCGCCGCTGACATGAATACGCTCATCGCGATCGGAACCGGAACTGCATATCTCTACTCCACGGCGGCCACCGTTGCGCCGCGGGTTTTCGCCGGCCAGACAGGCGTTGACCCGATGTCTGCAATGAGCGCCGGCAGTGGGCCGATGGTGCCGGTGTATTTCGAAGCCGCAAGCGTGATCATCGCGCTCATCCTCGCCGGCCGGATGCTCGAAGCGCGCGCCAAGGGCAAAACTTCGGATGCTATCAGGCAGTTGATGAAGATGCAGGCAAAAACAGCGAGAGTCGTTCGGGACGGCAAAGAGATCGAGATCGAAGTCGAGCAGGTTGTTCCCGGCGATATTGTCGAAGTGCGGCCGGGCGAAAAGATTCCTGTCGACGGCATCATAAGAGACGGAGCGTCCGCCGTCGACGAGGCAATGCTGACCGGCGAAAGCATGCCGGTTGACAAGGCCATAGGCGATGAAGTATTCGGTGCCACGCTCAACAAGACGGGCGCCTTCAGGTTCGAGGCCACAAAAGTTGGACGAGAGACGGCGTTGCAGCAGATCGTAAAGTTGGTTCAGGACGCACAGGGGTCGAAGGCTCCCATCGCACGACTGGCAGACGTCATCAGCGGAATCTTCACGCCGATTGTGTTGTGCATCGCCGTTGTCACGTTTGCCACTTGGTTCGTACTTGCACCGCCAGACGCGCGTTTCACCATGGCACTCGTCAACTTCGTGGCGGTGCTGATCATCGCGTGTCCGTGTGCGCTCGGTCTCGCGACTCCAACAGCGATCATGGTGGGTACGGGTCGAGGCGCAGAGAACGGAGTTCTAATAAAGGGCGGTGAAAGTCTCGAGACTGCCCACAAGCTGAATACTCTCATCCTCGACAAGACCGGGACGATCACCGAAGGCAAGCCTGAGCTCACCGACATCATCGTGCTCGGCAGTGTCTCTGAGAGCGAGTTGCTGGGTCTGGTGGCCGCTGCGGAACGTCAGAGCGAGCACCCGCTGGGTCAGGCGATCGTGCGAGCCGCTCAGAGTCGCGGACTCGACCTCGAGCAGGCATCGAGCTTCCAGGCGATAACGGGCCGCGGGCTCGAGGCGAACATCGGCGCCAGAAAGCTCATGGTTGGCAATCTCCGAATGATGAAAGAGCGCCACGTTGACGCAGCAACCGGTGAAAAGGCTGCAACGGATCTCGCATCACAAGGCAAGACGCCGATGTTTGTCGCGGTAGACGGCATTCTCGCTGGGCTCGTCGCGGTCGCCGATCAGGTCAAGCCAGAGGCAGCGAGTGCGATCGCCGCATTGCACGCCATGGGTCTCGAGATCGTCATGATCACCGGTGATAACAAGCAGGCAGCAGAAGCTGTTGCGGCACGCGTCGGGATAACTCGCGTGCTTGCCGAGGTGCTGCCGGAAGGCAAGAGTGATGAGGTGCGGAGACTGCAGGCGGGCAACGCGAAAGTCGGAATGGTGGGCGACGGAATCAACGACGCGCCCGCCCTTGCCCAGGCGGACGTGGGGATTGCCATCGGCACCGGTACAGACGTAGCGATTGAAGCGTCCGACATCACGCTGTTGCGTGGCGACCTGCGCGGAGTTGTGACGGCGATCGCGCTTTCGCGCGCAACCATTCGAACCGTAAAGCAAAACCTCTTCTGGGCGTTCGTCTACAACGTGATCGGCATACCAATCGCGGCGGGAGTGCTTTACCCGGTCACCGGCTGGCTGCTTTCGCCCGTCATCGCGAGTCTCGCAATGTCGTTGTCGAGTGTGTCGGTCGTTACGAACAGCCTGAGACTCAGGCGCTTTCACGCTCCGAAGATGACGTTGGCCGCGAGGGTCGCCTGATGGACCGACCCGAGATCTTTGTCGTTGTCGCCGCCACCGTCGCGATCGCGGCGATACTCTGGTTTTTTTTCGGCGCTCGCGAGAGTGTAGCTGCCGCTGTTTCAGTGGCTGGCGTTCAGGAAATCAAAATCACGGTAAAGGGTGGCTACTCTCCTGACGTGATCGTCGTGAAGGAGGGCGTGCCGGTAAAGCTCAATTTCTACCGCGATGAATCCGCCTCGTGCACCGAGCAGGTAATCTTTGGAGATTTCGGCATCGCCCGCGACCTGCCCGCATTCAAGACAACCTCAATCGAGTTTACGCCGGACAAAGTCGGCGAGTTCATTTTCGCCTGCGGAATGAACATGGTGCGCGGGAAGCTGGTAGTCGAACCTCGGGCGACATAACACGTCCATTCCCTCTTTTCAAAAGGATCCAGTAATGCCTTCTACCACGCGCTCCATCTTTTTTCTCGCGGCGCTCACGCTTGCAGGGTTTGCCTTTGCTGCTGCGGCCTCACCATCGCGAGACCTTCGATCTTCCCGCGCTCCGGCCCGAGCCGATTCTGCAGCGGTAGTTTCGGCCATCAATTCGTTTCACGAAGCGCTTTCATCGGGAGACAGCACGCGAGCGCTAGGCATGCTCGCCAGTGACGTCACGATCCTGGAAAGCGGCGGGACGGAAACGAAAGCCGATTACCGCTCACATCATCTGGTCGAAGACATTGCGTTTACGAAAGCGGTAAAGTCCGAGCCTGGACCGTTAAAGGTGACGATCGAAGGAAATACTGCGTGGACGACCGGGACGAGTGTCACCAAGGGCGAGTTCAATGGCCGGCAGATCAACTCTGCGGGGGCCGAATCGACAGTCCTCACGCGGACGAAGAGCGGATGGAAGATCAGGTCGATTCACTGGTCCTCGAGGGCGGTGAGGAAGCCCGTTGCATGATCATGAGGAGTGGCCCGAGTGTTGATCCCGACGAGAGCGGCCGCGGTTACTATGAACATCGGCCGCAGCGCCCTCGTACAGAGGGGAATTCGCCTCAGCTATGTGACAATCGGGTATAACTCGGTCGAAGCTGTTCTGTCCCTGGCTGCCGGCCTCGCCGCGGGAAGCGTCGCCCTGGTGAGTTTTGGAATCGACAGTGCAATCGAGGTGACGGCGGCGGGCGCGGCCCAGTTTCGCCTGAGACGTGACCACGACCCCGTTCGACGAGCTTCCGCCGAGAAAGTCGCTCACCGAATCATCGGTGCTTCCTTCCTTCTTCTGGCGCTCTATGTACTGCTCGATGCGAGCCGTTCGTTATGGCTCCGGCATCCTCCGGAAAGCAGCCGCTTCGGCATGATCGTACTTGCCGCTTCAGTTGTGGTCATGCCGTTGATCGCCCGTGCGAAGAAGAAAGTTGCTGCCGGACTCGGGAGCGGCGCGCTCAAATCAGATGCCGCTCAGACTTCACTCTGCGCTTATCTCTCGCTGATCGCACTGATAGGTGTAGCGTTGAACGCGCTGCTCGGCTGGTGGTGGGCTGACCCCCTCGCCGCATTGGCAATGACACCGATCATCGTAAAGGAAGGCTTGGAGGGACTATCCTGATCGATGGTGCGTCGACGCGAGACAAGATTGTCTCCACACGGTGTCAGTGTTTGCGCTTGTACTCGACAGTTGTAACCAGCACCCATCTGTCGGAGCTTCGCGTCAATCCGCGCCCTAGACCCATACCAAA
>JBDUEH010000332.1:0-3597 GCA_040002555.1 Gemmatimonadales bacterium
CGCGTGTAGTGCTGAACGGTCTGTACAAGCACACGACGATGCAGTCCACGTTCGGTGTGATAATGCTCGCGCTGGTGCCGGATTCAAATACCGGTCAGCTCGTCCCGAAGATCATGCCGCTCAAGGAAGTGCTCCAGCACTACATCGGGCACCGCCACGAAGTGGTCGTTCGTCGCACCCAGTACGATCTCGACAAGGCGCTCGAGAGGGAGCACATCCTCGAAGGCCTCAAGATCGCTGTCGACAACATCGACGCGGTGATCAAGCTGATCCGCGCAGCCGAAGACACGCCAACGGCAAGCGAGCAGCTTCAGAAAAGCTTCAAGCTGACCGAACGTCAGGCCGAGGCGATTCTCAACATGCGCCTCGCGAAGCTGACAGGGCTCGAGATCGAGAAGCTCGAAGCCGAGCTGAAGGAAGTGCGCGCGTTTGTGAAGGAGATGCGCGATATCCTCGCCTCGCGTCCACGTCGCATGGCAATCATTCGTGACGAGCTGCTCGACGTCCTCAAGCGGTTCGGTGACGAACGCCGCTCGGAGATCACGAGCGACGAAGGTGAATTTACGATCGAGGATCTGATTGCCGAAGAGGACATGGTGATCACCATCTCTCATTCGGGCTACATCAAGCGCACGTCGGTATCGACATACCGCAAGCAGCGTCGCGGCGGTAGAGGATTGAGCGGTCAGACATTGAAGGACGAAGACTTTATCGAGATGCTCTTCATCGGTTCTACACACGACTACATCCTGTGCTTCACCGATGACGGACGGTGCTTCTGGCTGAAGGTCCACGAAATTCCGCAGGCTGGCCGCGCGACAAAGGGCAAGCCGATCGTGAACCTCATCAATGTCAGCGCCGAAACTCAAGTCAAAGCGATGGTGCCGGTGCGGGAGTTCAGCGACACGCAATTCCTTCTCTTCTGCACGAAGAAGGGAACCGTGAAGAAGAGCGCGCTGTCCCAGTACTCGAACGTGCGCACGACCGGCATCAAGGCGATAAAGATCGAGCCAGGTGACGAGCTCATCGACGTTCAGGTGACGAGCGGCACCAACGACATCGTTCTCGCCACCAAGCACGGCCTGTCGGTTCGTTTCCACGAAGCCGACGTTCGCGAGATGGGCCGCGACACCACCGGCGTAAAGGGAATCGAGCTCAAGGCCGAGGACAGTCTCGTCGGAATGGTGGTCATCAAGCGCGAAGCGACGATTTTGGTCGTTACAGAGAAAGGCCTCGGAAAGTGTTCGCACATCGACGACTACCGGGTGCAAAGGCGCGGTGGCAAGGGCATCATCACCGTCAACAGAACCGAGAAGACGGGCAACGTCGTCGGGGTGATGGAAGTACTTCCCGAGGACGAGATCATGCTGATTACCCGAAATGGGGTGATCATCCGGTCATCCGTGGCTCAGATCAGGGTCACAGGACGTATCGCTCAGGGGGTCCGGCTCGTCAATCTGGATGACGGGGACATACTCACTGGCGTCGCCCGTGTTGTCCCCGAAGACGATGATGGGGATGTCGCCGACGACGACTCTGTTGCGGGCGACGATCAACTCGGCGCGCCGGAAGAGTGAAGCTGGACTTCACCAGGGGCTTCACGTTTGGACGCAACGAATGGAAACGAGGTGCAGGCACTGCGGGCGGCGCTCCGGAAAGCGGAGGCCGAGCTTCAGCGCGTTCGCGAGGAGGACGAATCACGAAGGCATCTCGTTGACATCCTGCATGAGGTCATGGGAAATCTTGCCACTGAAGAAATCTTCCCTTTGCTTGCCCGGCGTCTTGCTCGAGCGCACCCTTTCCCACGCGTCGGTAATTCTCGCGAAACCCGGTTCCCCCACCGGCTTCGTCGCGACCGCGTTCGAGCAGCCGCATCTCCATGATCTCGAGATCAAGCTCGACAAGTATCCGGAAGTAATGTCAGTGGCGTCGCGGCGATTCAGCGCGCGCACGCAATCGAGGCAACGCGTGCAGACAATCATCGGCTCGAAGCGCTCGCCCAAACCGACCCGCTGACGCAGCTCGTGAACCGCCGGGCGTTGACGGTACGCCTGGTTACCGAAATGGAGAGAGTTCGCCGCTACAACGCGCCTCTGGCGATGCTGCTGCTCGACCTCGACCACTTCAAGCTCGTGAACGACACATACGGACACCTCACCGGCGACGACGTGCTCTTTGGGTTTGCGACAGTACTTCAGCGGGCTGTTCGCACAGTTGACACGGTGGCGCGGTATGGTGGCGAAGAGTTCGTGATCGTGCTGCCTGAAACAGGCAGACAGGGCGCGATCGCGTTCGCCGAGCGCATTCGCGACAGAATCGCGGTTCACCGGTTTCAGGTTGCTGGCGGGCGTGAGATCCACATCACCGCCAGCATCGGCGTCGCGACGTATCCTTCGCCGGGACTCGATTCCGCGGAAGATCCTTTCAGGGCAGCCGATGCGGCTCTCTATCGAGCCAAGGGAAGTGGGCGTAATCTAGTCTGCGGCTGATGTAACGAGGCGCGTCATCGCGCCGTTCCAACAACGTACAGACCAATGACGTCACTTCGCTTGCAGCTCCTTCCACTCGTCGCGCTCGCGGCGGCGTGCGTTGACTCAACTCCGCGGACGAGCACTGCCGACACTTCGGTAACGTCGCGCCAATCCCCGGTTGTCACTTCGGTGAGAGTAGATCAGGGCACATACGGAATGACAGCGCGGCTGCGCTGGATACTTTCACCCGACAGCTCGGCCATCATCGCGATGATCGATCCCGCCGGAGTCGAGAACGAGGCGCTGTCGAACTCGTTCTTCTATGGAAGCGAGACAAGGAATTTCCAGACGAGAATGGATAGCGTGTGGGACGTTGCTCCTTCTCCTGATTGGGGATCGATCGCGTTCGCGCGCGCGTATTCGCTGAACGCCGGCGGGGAAGATTCGATTCCCTCGCCGATGTGGCAGAGTCTGGCGCGCCGCACGAGCATCGATACCGCCACGCTGCGAAACGGATCGTTCGCCACGAGTGGCATGAGCGCTTCACGCGGCGTTGCGCAGCCAGGAGTCATTCAGATTCCGGCTGACATGCGCGCTGCCGGCGCCGCGGACGCCGCAGCGCCCCGCATGTATCCAATCGCGCTCGGCTGGCATGTTCGCTGGACGCCAGATGGACAAACGGTCGCCCTTGGCAACAGTCCGGCGAAGGCCGAAGACAGCGAGGAGTCGCAGGGCTGGGCTGCGCTTGACCCAAAGACGGGTGTATTTCACGGCACGTTGCCTGCGAACGCTCAGCTGGTCGTTCCCCGATGGACGAACGGTCCAGTGCTCGATGTGTCAGTCGCTATCGACATGGAAGCGGCGCCGACGCTTCGAGTCAAAGCAGGTCAACGATTGTTGCTGGTCGAAAGCGCGCATGGCGTGATCACCGCGCGTGAGATTGGGACGGCCTCCGATTCAACTGCACGGCAGTTCGCGATCGGATCAGGCAAGGCCCTCGCAGCTACGAAAGGCGGTCGCTACATCCTCGCGCTTGCACCGAGGGTGAAGCCGGTCGCAAATGAGCTTCCCGTAGAGGCGGTTGTCTACGTCGTGGGCTGGTAAGCCGTGCTGCGTTCAGTGCCTG
>JBDUEH010000333.1:0-3596 GCA_040002555.1 Gemmatimonadales bacterium
GTAAGAGGCCGCGGATGTTGACCGTCGAGCCCTTCTTCACCGAGCTCAGAGCTGCCGAGTACCCGCGACTCGACCAGGTTGGGGAGGCTTACCTCGACTTCACTGGCAGCGCTCTCTATTCCAACCGCCAGATCGACACCCATTCGAGCCGGCTCAAGACGTCGGTGTTCGGCAATCCTCATTCCGAGAACGGACCCTCGCGCGCGAGTACCGATGCAATCGACCGAGCGCGTGCTGCCGTTCTCGATTTCCTCGACGCATCACCTGACGACTACGCTGTCTGCTTCACGGCCAATACGAGTGCGGCAATAAAGTTGGTAGCCGAGTCTTATCCGTTCGGCTCAGGGCGCGGCTTGGTACTTTCGGCCGACAATCACAATTCGATGAACGGCATTCGGCAATTCGCGTGCACTCGCGGCGCGGCCCTGAAATATCTGTCGTTGGATGACGAGCTGATGCTGTCTGCCCCGATCGACGAGCTGCGCCGGCATCGGGGCGAAAGCGGTGGCCTGTTCGGATATCCGGCCCAGTCGAATTTTTCCGGGGTGAAGCATTCGCTCGATTTGATCGCCAGTTCACAAGAGTTGGGATACGATGTGATTCTGGATGCTGCCGCGTATCTGCCAACGAATCGGTTGAGCTTGAGGAGGCATCCAGCGGACTTTGTTGTGTTCTCCGGCTACAAGATCCTGGGCTTTCCAACTGGAGTTGGCGCCTTGGTCGCTCGTCGTGATAAGCTGGCGATGCTAACTCGTCCGTGGTTCGCGGGCGGAACTGTTGAATACGCATCGGTTCAACATGAGACGCATCTGCTTCGGCCAGCCGAGCATGGTGCGTTCGAGGACGGTACTCCGGCGTTTCTCAGCATCGCCGCTCTGGCTGATGGATTCGAGATGCTCTGCGAGATTGGAATGGAGAACGTGAACCGCCACGTCGCGAAGCTCACCGACTACATGGAAACGCGACTGCGTGAGCTTCGGCGTCGCGATCGCGAAGACCTTGTGACGATCTACGGTCCATCAGGAATGCGGAATCGCGGCGCGACGATCTCGTTCAACGTGTTGCGCGGAGACGGAACGGCAATTCCGTTCGGCGAAGTCGAAGACCGTGCGCGCGCAGCTGGCGTGTCGTTGCGTGGCGGATGCTTTTGCAATCCCGGCGCGGCGGAGGCGGCGTTTGGTTTCCCACTCGAGGTTACCGCTTCGTGTCTTAAGACCGTGGGCGAATCGGGCTTCAGTATCGAGAGCTTCTCGTCCTGCCTCGGACGCGAGATTGCCGTCGGAGCGGTAAGAGCATCGATTGGAATTCCAACGAGCGTGCGAGATGTCGATCGAGCGATTCAAGTGGTGGCGTCGTTCGCTTAGGTCGAGCGATGGGAGGAGTGCGGGGGATGTAGCTTGATTCCGCGGCGCTGCCAACTGTAATTGAAATGATGCCGCGCCGACCGTATTCAAGATTCGCAATCGTACTTTGCCTCTCGGCTATTGCGGCTTGCGGCGGCGATAAGTCGGTCGGCCCCGGCCCCGATCCAATACCGCCGGCCGTTGCAGCAATAACTCTCTCGCGCGACACGGCGACAGTCGTCCCCGGGGCCTCCGTAAAGGTCACCGCGATCGCGACAGGTAGTGCGGGACAGACGCTCGATCGAATAATTAATTGGTCGAGCTCCGATACGACGAAGGCAAGGGTGGGGTCCGACGGAACCATCGTCGGTGTATCGGCCGGATCGGCGGTGATTACGGCAACGTCCGAAACAATTACTGCCCGAGCGACTGTCACTATTCTCGACGGTGGTCTCATCACTCCGGCCGGCGGGACTGTAAGATCGGCAAATGGTCTCGTTACGATAGTCGCACCAGCAAATGCAGTCACCGAAAACACGAGCGTTGTAGTCCAGCCAGCGAATAACACGCCGACACCTTCAGGATTGATTCCCGGTAGTGCGTTCACGATCGCACCGATTACCGCGACGCTCGCGCAGCCTGCGACACTTACGCTCAAGTACAATGCTGCTTCGCTGGGCGTGATCAATCGCGGAACTCTTCAGCTCTACATTCTAAATAGTGGCACGTGGCAGCTGATTGCAGGATCATCAGTCGATTCGGCCAACGGGACAGTCTCGGCCCCGATAGCCAAGTTCGGCACGTTCGCGATCATCGGTACCATCCCGGCCGCAACGGTGGCGAGCATCACCCTCGACATCACTTCTCTCAGTCTCTATTCGGGCCTGACGAGGCAGGTGACGCCCACACTCAAGGATGCGGGAGGAAACGTTCTCACTGGCCGCACCATCTCGTGGACCTCGACCAGTAGCTCAATCGCCAGCGTCACTGTATCCGGCGCGATCACGTCCGGCGCATTTGGAACATCAACCATCACCGCGTCGGTCGACGGTCGTTCGGCAACAGCGTCAGTGAGCGTCAAGCACGACCCAATCATCTTCGTTCACGGCTTCGCATCGTCTGGCCAGATCTGGGGAACGATGATCGGATCATTGGTCGCCGACGGGTGGCTGGCGTCTGACATCATCAACTGGTCCTACGACACGACGATCTCCAATGCGACTATCGCCCAACAGCTCAAGACGAAAGCAGACAGTGTGATCTCCGCTACCGGAGCGCTCAAGATCGACATCGTCAGCCACTCGATGGGTGCACTCTCCTCGCGATACTACGCCCGCGAACTCGGCGGGACAGATAAGATCGAAGCCTGGGTGTCGCTCGGCGGACCCAACCACGGAACGACCACCGCTAATTTTTGCGGACTTCAATCGTGCCTGGAGATGAGACCTGGGTCGGCGTTCCTGACCTCGCTCAACACCGGTGACGAGACGCCGGGGGCGCCACGCTATGGTACGTGGCGAACGCCGTGCGACAATGTTACGACCCCGCCCGAGAGCGTGATCCTGTCCGGAGCGACCAACACAGAGACCGCTTGTCTCAGTCACAGTGATCTCTATCAGAATCCGACGGTCTACGCGCAGGTAAGGGATTTCATCCGCTGAGCCTTGGCGAAGCCGGCCTGCCCAAGCAACAAAACCCTTACAAAACCATTCTCGAGGAACGTCCGTCCAAGCTTGGTGACGCGCTGAACGGCGCGACTTTTTGCCAACACAAAATTCACCGCTCGCATGCGCATCCCTTTCGCAGTAACCCGGACGCTCGCTTTTCTCCTCACGCTGCTGGCGGTCTCACACAGGTCATCCGCTCAAACGCCGGCCACTACCGCCGCCTCTAATTCAGGCGTACACACAGATCCGCCACCCGTCGCCACGGCCGTCAGATTGAGCAGTCCTGTCGTTCTTGACGGCAAGCTCGACGAGGAAGTGTGGAAGTCCCCGGCACCTGCGACGAATTTCCGGCAATCACAGCCCGACGAGGGAAAGCCGGCGACTCAGAAAACCGAAGTCCGATTCGCCTACGACGACGAGGCCATCTATGTAGGCGCGCGAATGTTCGAGACCGAGGGCGCAAAAGGAGTGAAGACGCGTCTACTTCGCCGCGATGCGATGACCGAAAGTGACAGCGACATCCTGCAGCTTATTTTTGACAGCTATCACGACCACCAGTCGAGCTACTTCTTCTGGGTAAATCCAT
>JBDUEH010000334.1:0-3552 GCA_040002555.1 Gemmatimonadales bacterium
AAGACATTCGAGACGGTGATCATGCGTCCGCTCTTCTCGCTCAGCCAATGGGGATTGCCATCGACGGGGAGCGTGTCTATTTCGCTGACTCCGAATCAAGCGCAATCAGATGGGCAGACACCGCGGAGGGCGGGTCGGTTGGCACAATTGTGGGAACAGGTTTGTTCGACTTCGGGGATGTTGACGGATTGGGCGATGCTGTGCGCCTTCAACATCCGCAGGGGGTTGCCATGCATTCGAATGGCAATCTCCTCGTTGCAGACTCCTACAACGACAGCTTGAAGTGGATTGACGTGCTCACGCGCGAATCAACGACTTGGGTAAAGGGGTTTCACGAGCCGGCCGGTTTATGCATAGCAGGGAGCTACGCGTACGTAGCAGACACCAACGCGCATCGCATTGCCACGGTTCATCTCGAAACCGGTGCGGTAACGGAGCTTACGATCGAATAACGGGCGATGCGACGACAGGCCGCGCAGCTCCAAGGTTCTCCTCGAGGTGCTCGGCGCTTTTCATTCCTACCAAGGCCGACGCAACGGGGAGTGAGCGAACGAACGCGATTGCCCGCTGAGCATCGGAGTCGAGCGAGGCGAACATCGACCTTGCTGCGGGCGGAAGATCGTGAGTGAGCTGAGACTGCATCAGGGATGCACTCGCAAACACCGAAATGCCCAGATCCCCCGCGTTCTCGAGCAACGAAACGTTGTTTGTTCCGTTGTGTTGCGTGGGCTGCCTGACAGCCTCAGTCATCGCCAGATTCACGGGAAGCTGAACAGCCTTGAAGTGATGGTCGGTGCCTCCAACTTCCACGGCGGCATCGTTCAGCTCGACGAGAGATAAATAGTTCTTGCTCGCGGCGAACACACGAAAGCCATTCCAGGTGGCGCAACCGTAAGCGGAAATTCTACCCGACGCGACCTGTCTCTCGAGCTCCGCGAACGCCTCACGGAGAGCATCGAGAAAAACTGACCGACTGAGAACATCCAACTGCTGTTCCGGGTTGTGGATGTAGAACAAATCGATGCAGTCGACGCCGAGGTTTGAGCAGCTTCGCTCGATTTGGTCCGCAAGGAATCGCGGTTTGATGCAGTGGCCTCCGGCGACGAGGTCAGATGGCAGCATGATCTCACGGTCGAAATACTCGGATTTTAGATATCCGGTGTACTCGGCGCGCGTTTCCGGTGGCGATCCGTCAAGCGGCACATACCCGGCTTTCGTGCAGACGACGACATCCTCCCGTGAGACTCCACCTGATGCGACCGATTTCGCCAAGGCCTTTCCAACCGAGCGCTCTGACCGTTGGCAGCGGTAGTTGATCGCCGTGTCTATGACATTCAGGCCGTCGCCGATTCCCGCCGAGATGACTTCTACATAGCGATTGTCTTCTGCATCGTCACAATCGCCGAGGTAGGTGCCCATTCCGATGGATGAAACGGAGAGTCCGTGGAGAGCGCTTCGAAAAAAATCGCCGGCAAGGCCAGACGCGAATTTAGAGGCATAGGCTCCAGTCGCCTCTGGAGTTGCTCGGCCCTTCACGATAAACGGGGCTGAAGCTGCCGTGGAACTGTGGTTCGTTCTTGGGGAATCATGTGTGCGACACGCTAGGGAGACCTCGACGTTGCCGCAAGACCGCTACGACTTCATCGGGCAGTTTCTCCTCGGTTGGCGAGCCCATCGCAAGCCCGATAGATTGCGAGAGTACTCTCCTTGTACGCCAATAACGGAGTTGTTGTAATGCCCTATTTCGGAAGCTGGGCGACTGACTGGTGGAAGCCTGTACTTTTCATCGTCGTTGCCGGCCATCTGACCAACGTTTGCGTGACGCTGTTTCTGCATCGTGCACAGACGCACCGCAGCGTTCAATTGCATTTCCTCGCGGCGCTGCCGATGCGGCTGTGGCTCTGGCTGTCAACGGCCATCGTGACCAAGGAATGGGTCGCCTGTCACCGCAAGCATCATGCGTTCGCTGATCGTGAGGGAGATCCACACAGTCCGTTGATGGAGGGACTCCGCAACATCGTGCTCAAGGGTGCGTTTTACTACAGGAACGCCGTGAGACAGCCGGGAGTTCTCGAGAAATATGGGAAGGGCACGCCAAACGATTGGCTCGAGCGACACATTCTGGCGCGTAGAAATACGCTCGGAATTTTCCTCATGCTCGGCGTCGACGTCTACCTCTTTGGATTTTTCGTTGGGCCACTGGTATGGGGTGCGCAGATGATCTGGATTCCGTTCTGGGCGGCTGGAATCATCAACGGCGTCGGCCATGCTTTCGGCTATCGCAACTTCGGCGTGAAGGACGAGAGCCGAAACATCACGCCAATCGCGATCTGGCTTGGCGGAGAAGAGCTACATAACAACCACCACAACGATCCGCACTCTGCGAAGTTCAAGGCGAAGTGGTTCGAGTTCGATATCGGCTGGATGTATCTCAAGGTGCTCTCGTTCTTCGGACTGGCGAAGATAGAGTACGCGAGGTCGTAGCAATGGCTGATGTCACTTGTTCGCGATGCGGCCAGACTCGCGAAGGCTTTGAGAAAGCGCCATTTCCGGGGCCGATTGGTGCGCGGGTAGTAGAGGAGATCTGCCGCCAATGCTGGGCCGATTGGGGCAAACAGCAAACGATGCTGATCAACCACTATGGCCTGGACGTGATGGATCCTCAGGCTCGCTCATTTCTGATGCGGAACATGTCCGGCTTCCTGTTCAAGACAGGAACGGAATCGGACATCGACACCAGCAAGCAGGGAACTATCTCGCATTGAAGCATCTCGCCGCCGCCGCTGTCCTGGCCCTTGGCCTGACCGCGGCATCAGGATGTACGCCGACTGTAGCGTCGCAAACCGCATCGAGCCCAGTCCCCACGCAGGACAAGTGGGTGGACTCGGTGATGGCGACTATGACCCTTCGGGAAAAGGCCGCCCAGATTGTCTGGCCGTCTCTTTATGCCGACTACACGCCCGGTGATTCGCCGCAGTGGCGTCGGCTGACCGACTATATAAAGAACGAGAAGGTCGGCGGGTTTACCATGTCGGTGGGCTCTCCCATCGAAATGGCTGCGAAGCTCAATGCCATGCAGGCGATGAGCTCGATTCCGCTAATCATCGGGGCTGATCTCGAAGCCGGAGCTGGATACCGCGCTCGCGGAGGCTACTTCATCCCCAACGGAATCGATCTGGGAAGCTCGACGATCTTCCCGCCGCAGATGGCCATCGGTGCAACTGGCGACACAACGCTTGCATACGAGATGGGCAGGGTGACGGCACTGGAAGGACGAGCATTGGGAATTCACATCGCGTATGCGCCGGTTCTGGATGTCAACAACAACCCGGCTAATCCGGTCATCAATACGCGTTCGTACGGTGAAGATCCGGCGATGGTTGCCCGCATGGGCTCAGCTTTCATACGTGGGGTTCAGGACAACGGGATGCTCGCGACCGGAAAGCATTTTCCGGGTCACGGTGATACCGACACGAACTCTCACCTCGATATTCCTGTCGTTACAGTGAGCAGAAGCAGGCTTGATAGTGTCGAGTTGGTACCATTTAAGGG
>JBDUEH010000335.1:0-3545 GCA_040002555.1 Gemmatimonadales bacterium
AACGGTTATCCCGATACCGGCGACGCATGGATGAACGCCGGCGCAATTCTGAATCGCATCAATTTCGGAATGGCTGCCGCCGCGAACAGAATTCCTGGTGCCCGCGTGAACGCGATTCCGGGATTCGACACTCTCGCCTCCGCATCGCGTGCAAAGCAGGTCGATGCGGTGGTATCGCTGATACTTGGCGGATCGGCTTCGCCCGACACGCGGGCAGTTCTCATCTCGGGTGAAAATCCGCTGCTGGCAAGTGGTGCAGCCGCTCTTCCCATGAGTGACATGACCGCGTCGGCCGCGGACGACATGATGATGCAGCCGCCTCCAGGCGCACCTGTCAAAGCGGCCAATCGAAAATTGAACAAGCAGAACGGCAAGGTGAAAGGCGCGCAGCAAAATCCGCTCGCGGCTCGCAACGGTTCAGTCCCACAACTCAACGGCATCGCCCAGGTAGTCGGCCTGGCGCTCGGCTCGCCCGAGTTTCAGCGCCACTAGCTAAAGAGGTTTTTCTCATGGAACGCAGAGCATTCGTAAAATCCGGAGCACTCGCTCTGGTTACAATGGGACTCAGTCCCAGCTTTCTCCGACGCACCGCGTTCGGCGCGCAGATGTTGCAGGCGCCGAAGGGCAAGACACTGATCTGCCTCTTTCAGCGCGGTGCGGCGGACGCACTCAACATCGTGGTTCCTCACGGCGACGCGTCGTACTACGCCCTGAGACCATCGATTGCGATTCCCCGGCCTTCTGGATTGTCGAAGACAGTCTCGCGAGACGCGGCAATAGATCTGGATGGATTCTTCGGCTTGCATCCATCGCTTGCTCCGTTCAAGCCGTTGTATGATCGCGGATTGCTGGCTCCGGTTCACGCCGTTGGAAGTCCGAGCACGACGCGCTCACACTTCGACGCGCAGGATTACATGGAAACGGGAACGCCCGATATCAAGGGAACTCCCGATGGATGGCTCAATCGCTATCTCGCGGTAAAAGGCACGTGCGACGAGTGTCACCTTACACCATTCCGCGCTGTTGCTCTCACTCAGCAAACGCCACGGATCATGGAAGGCGCAAACGAAGTCGTTGCGATGAACAGCCTCGACGAGTTCACTGTCCGCGCCGCCGGATCGCAGGCCGATCGACTCGAAGCACTCTACAAAACAGGCTCAGCCGATCTCGTTCATGGCACCGGCACGGAGATGTTTGAAGCGGTGAAGATGTTGAAGGCCGCGAACCCTCAGAAATATTTTCCGAGGAACGGTGCTGTGTATCCGAGGTCGCAGTTCGGTCAGCGTTTGCTCCAGATCGCGCAGCTCATCAAGGCAGACGTCGGGCTCGAGATCGCGTTTGCAGATGTAGGTGGCTGGGACACGCATGTGAACCAGGGTTCGACCAACGGTCAGCTTGCGGGACGCCTCGATGATTTCGCACAGTCAATCGCCGCCCTCGTCACCGATCTTGGCGACAAGATGGGCGACACGTTGATTCTGACAATGTCGGAGTTCGGAAGAATGGCGCGCGAGAACGGCAACCGCGGCACTGATCACGGACACGCCGGCGCGCTGTTCGTAATCGGCGGCGATGTGAAGGGCGGCAAGGTTCACGGAAAATGGCCTGGCCTCGCGCCGGAACAGCTTTACGAAGGCCGCGACCTCGCACTCACCACGGACTTCAGGTCAGTGTTTTCGGAAGTCACGGCGCGTCACCTTGGCGCTACAAAGCTCGACAAGATTTTCCCGGGCTTCGCGACATCACAGAGTAGCTGGCTCGGAGTCGTCTAGCCGAAACGCACTCGGCTAGAACCTGAAAATCTTGCCGAGTGCCTTGGTGATCTTTTTTCCGAGATTGCCGACGTCGCGTCCAATGTCGGGCTGGTTCGGATCGGGCCAGCTCGGCTCTACTTCGGGTGGGCCGTGCTCCATGCATTCGGTGCGCGGCCCGGTTCCCGGCTTGAAGTATTCGACTTTGCGAGCTGGGCACCAATCGTTGGCAATCCATCCCGTTTTCGGATCAATCGTGATCGCTTCGGTAACGCCCGCGGGCGGCGCCCACGAGTCAGCCGGAACCGGCTCGCGCCATCCCGTTGTGTAGAACTCAGCCCACGCAGGGGAAGCAAGACCGCCGCCTGAAGCGTTGCTGCTGATCGAGTGTGGATCGTCGTACCCGAACCAGAACGCAGCGACGAGGTTCGGCGTATAACCGACGAACCAGACATCAGCACCGTTGTTCGTCGTGCCGGTTTTTCCGGCGATCATTCCCTTTGCGCCGTAGTCGCGAATGGGATGCCCTGTCCCATAGTCAACGACAGCGCGAAGCATTGAAGTCATCTCATAGGCGTCCGCGGGAGCGATGACGCGCTCGAGCGGAGCGATTTCATTGCTCCACAGAACTACCCCGTCGCGCGACTCGATGCGCTTTATCAGTCTCGGTTTGACTTTGAACCCGCCGTTCGCGAACGGGGCGTATGCACGGACCAGCTCGATTGGCGTAACGTCGGCGGCACCCAGGGCGATTGCAGGGACATCGGGAATGTCGCTTTCGATACCCATGCGATGCGCGTTCTCTATGATCCTCGACGTGCCTACCATCTGACTGACGCGAACAGCGGCAACGTTGGACGACTTCATCAGCGCACGACGAAACGTGATCGTGCCGAGGTAGTCGTTGTTGTAATTCTCCGGTGCCCAGACTTTGCGGCCTTGTACGATTTCGACGGGCTCGTCCTCGACTTCTGATCCGGGTGAATACCCCGCGGCCAATGCGGTAACGTAGACGAACGGCTTGAACGCAGATCCCGGCTGGCGATGCGCTTTTAGTGCGCGGTTGTAGTTGCCGCGTTCGTATCGCCTGCCTCCGGTGAGAGCGCGAATGTCGCCGTTGCGCGGATCGATGCCGACCATCGCGCCCTGAATCGAGTGGCGGGAACCCTTGAAGTATCCGGACGATCCATTTTGGATGGCGGCTGCTCTTCGTGCGACGGCTTTGTCTGCCGCGAGCTGCGCGCGGTTATCGAGTGTGGTGTAGACGGTGAGATCGGCGGCGTCTTCGTCGGTCTGGCTCAGCACTGAGTCGGTAATCGCGCGAACCGCATCGAGCGCGAACGAGTCAGTTCGGTCGTCGGGTCTCCATTCATCTCGCGCGATCTTGAGTCCGGTGGCTTGAAGACCAGGTAAGCGTCCAGCCGATACGTAGCCTTCCTGTACCATCAGCTGCATCACGAGATTCCGTCTGACTACTGCTCTCTTGGGATTACGTCTCGGCGTGTATACCGAAGGTGCTTTGGGAAGCGCCGCGAGCATAGCCGCTTCAGGCAAAGTGAGTGTCCCGACGCTCTTTCCGAAAAGATCGCGGCTTGCCGCTTCGACGCCGTAGACGCCGTTGCCCATGTAGATCGCATTGAGGTACAGCTGGAGGATCTGGTCCTTTGTGAGCGACCGCTCCATCAGCCGCGCTACGCGCAGCTCGGTGAGCTTCTGCGCCAATGAGCGATTCTTGTATTTGCGGACGACGAAGCTATTGCGCGCTGCCTGCATCGTGATGGTGCTGAATCCCTC
>JBDUEH010000336.1:0-3543 GCA_040002555.1 Gemmatimonadales bacterium
TGTGGCCGACGCGCGACGACGATGTTGCAATCGTGAACGGAGTCGAAGCGCGGCTTATCGAAGCGGAGGCGCAGCTCCGGAGTGGCAATGCTGCGTGGCTCGCGACGCTAAACACTCTTCGTGCATCATTTCAGACTCTCAAGGAACCGACCAACACGACGACGGCGACTGCCTCACTTGCCCCGCTCGTGGACCCCGGAACCAATGTGGCCCAGGAAGATCTCGTGTTTCGGGAGCGCGCCTTCTGGCTCTTCGGAAGAGGTCACCGTCTCGCAGACATGAGACGCCTGGTCCGCCCCGTTGCGCAGGGTGGATTCGGACGCGCAGTGAACTCCGTGTTTCCAAACGGCCCCTATTTCAAGGGCGGCGAGTTTGGCGGGGACGTAAACGTGATCGTCCCTCAGCTCGAGAGGAACAACCCGAACTTTTCGGGCTGCACAAATCGGAGCGCGTAGCTTAACAAGGGATTTTGTCCTGGGAAAAGGGGAGCCGAAACTGGCTCCCCTTTTTCAGTGTGCCGGGCATGAACATCGACTACGTACGCACTTGCCATTGCCCGCCGGGAAGGTCAACGTATGATGAATGACTGATTCAGACCTTCCGCAAATCCTTGTCGTTGACGACAATCTGGACAACGCGCACATCATCCGGGATTATCTCGAGTCGAGGGGATATCCGATCTCGGTTGCCTACAACGGCGATGAGGCGATGGCCCTCTTCGAAAAAATTCAACCGTCGGTCGTCCTGCTCGACGTGATGATGCCCGGTCGCGATGGATGGCAGGTCTGCCGCGAGATGAAAGCCGGCGCCGCCGGGCGCCCGCTTCGCGTGGTGATGGTCACAGCGCTTCAGGACTGGATGGACAAGCGCCAGGCAATCGAGACCGGAGCCGATGATTTCGTCGAAAAACCATTCGAGCTTGCGAAACTCGGTGAAGTCGTCGAACGAAACGTCGCGAAGATTCCCAAGCCAGCCTGAACTTGCCCAACTACCGTCGGCTGTTTCGCGGATCACATCCGAAAGTTGCCACCGTCTCCCCAGCGATCGACTCGATTCGACAATCGATCGTCGACAGAAAAGAGCTGCTGGTGCTCTACTTCAACTTCGATCGATACACCAAAATCGAAGAGATCTACGGTTGGGAAAAGCTCGACCAGATTCTCGAAACGACATCTCATGCGATCCGCGACTTCCTGAACGAAGGACCACTCAAAACGGCCGAGGTCGTCGTCAATTTCACCAACGACGACGATTTTGTCGTTCTATATGTTCCCGACACCGAGGCCGTGGTTCCAACGCCTGAGCTGATTACGGAGATGACAGCCAACCTCCATCAATTCATTGCGTCACGCGTCGAGGAGGAGCACGGTGACGATATATCCTCGCTCTTCGATACATTCGTTGGCAGCTCGCACGTTCACTACGATCCGAAGATGCGCCTGGAGCGACAGGTCTATCGCGCGATCCGCGATGCATCGACATCCTCGAACAGCGTAGAGCAGCGTGAGTTCGCTCTCAAGGCAGCTGATCTCCGCGAGACGCTCAGAACCGGCGGCCTCTACATCGACTACCATCCTATAGTAGTAGCCGAATCTCAGGAGATTTTCGGTTACGAGGCACTGGCGCGCGGAACGATGAAAAGTATGCGCCGCCCCGAAGTGATGTTCGAAGTTGCCGAGCATACCGACATGATCTGGGAATTGAGCCGGCTTTGCCGCAACACGGCGATCTCGGGAATGAAACAGAGGCTCAAGAACGACGAGCTACTTTTCCTGAATGTCGATCCGCATGACTTCACCGATCCAATGTTCACGGAGCACGATCTTGATGTTGCTGATCCAACACGCGTAGTGCTCGAGATCACCGAGCGTACCGCTATCCGAGACTATCCGAAGTTCAGGGGACGTCTAAAGGATTTCCGCGATAGGGGATATCGGTTTGCGGTGGACGATGCAGGGAGCGGTTACGCTGGACTTGGTTCCATTGCTAACCTCGAACCGAATTTCATCAAGCTCGACATCTCGCTCATCAACAGCATCGACACCAACTTCATCAAGCAGAGTCTGGTCGAGGGAATGGTGCGCTTCGCGAATGACCAGAAGGCGATGGTGATTGCCGAGGGAGTCGAAACCGCCGAAGAATACGAGACAGTGAAGCAGCTCGGTGTTCATCTCGTACAGGGGTTCTACCTCCACCCGCCGGCACCCGAACCGGAACAGGCGACCCCGACAAAGGTCTGAGCCGCGTTACTGAAAGAGCGTCTCCACGAGCTCTGTTGATCTGTCTGCCGCTCCGATTCCGGCTTCGACAACTCTTCTCGCCGACGCACTAGCCTTCGCGAGAACCGAGGAATTCTTGAACCACACCTGAAGGCGAGCGGAAATGTCGCCCGGTCCGGCGCATCTCACGGCACCGCCACCCGCCACGAGGAGGCCGGCATCGCGATTATCCATGTGCATTGGACCGATCAGAACCGGAGCGCCGAAAGCCGCGGGCTCGAGCATCGAATGAAGTCCCGCATCGTGAAAGCCGCCGCCGACAAACGCAGCCGTCGCAATCGAATACAGGTCGCCGAGAATTCCAAATTGATCGACGAGTACAACTTCAGTAGCGCGCGCGGTCGGCTCACTCGTGCGCGAAAGTGTCAGTGATGACGCGGCTGCCCACTTCTCAATCGCCGCAAGTTTCGATGACGTGATCTCGTGCGGCGCGATGATGAGTCTCGCTGCGGGAAGCATCCTGCGCATCTGAAGCCATCCCGGCAGAAGCCGCTTTTCGTCACCTGGCCACGTAGATCCAGCAACTAGCGTCGGGCGCGGATCCTTGTAACGCTCGACGAGCGCATCACGCGTTTCACTCTGCGTGTTTGCCTTCGTCCACACCTGATCGTATCGGGTATCGCCGGTGACACTCATTCTATCCGATCGCACTCCCATCGCGAGCAGCCGCTCGGCATCTGCGGGAGAGATTGCACCAACACAATCGAGAAGACCGTAGGCTACGCTGAGCGCCATCAGCGCAACTCCTGATCTTCGGTTCGAAGACTCCGGAACGGTTGCGCTCAACAGTCCTGTTTTCACACCGGCTGCTGCGGCCTTTTCTACGAGAATCGGCCACACATCGAGCTTGCTGAAGACGATCGCCGTGGGCTTGAGAATATCCAGCGCGCGCACCGCATTGGCTTCAGTGTCGAAGGCGAGATAGTCGGCGAAATCGGCGCCGATTGTATTTGCGAAATTTTCTGCGCTTGGCGAAAAGTAGGTGAAGACTATCTGAGCGTTGGGATGGCGAGTGCGGAATCGTTGAACTACGGGAAGGGCCTGAAGTCCTTCGCCGACAGACGGCGCGTGCACCCACAGCAGCGGTGCAGAAAAATTCCTGTGCTCCCGCGCCCACGACTCATAGCGATCGAGCAGGCCGCGTCGCGCACTGACTGCCCTGAGCAATTTGGTATCCCGCTGGGGCGCAATAGCGACGGCCAGTCTGGCGATCGCTCCGGCGGCACCGTACGGAATGCGGATGATCGGATTCATTCGTACGGTG
>JBDUEH010000337.1:0-3519 GCA_040002555.1 Gemmatimonadales bacterium
CGGAGGCGTGTCCGCCAACGTTCCACGCACTGACGATGCTCGCGCACATGCCGATCTTCCGAAATGAGAACTACACGGAAATGGAGCGGGTGTACGAATACATCGCGCAGCCTCATCCGCGTCAGGAATCCATCCAGATGGTTGGGAAGAAGATGATCGAGCAGCCGCAGTTCGTGCTTGGCGATCGTCTTCCGCACCGCAATGCTGTCGAGGATGATGTTCCGTTCGCGCTGATGTGGCTCGAAACGATGGCGCGACTCGGTTTCCTGCGCCGCAATGAGAACTGGATGAAGATGTTCGAGCGATTCGAGGACGATCGGGATCGCACCGGCGTGTGGCATCCGCACAAGGGCTCGAGCGTTCCTGCGACGACCAACCCGCGCGTGTGGCCGACGTTCCCGCTGGAAGATCTTGGCGGTGGAACCGCGAAGGCCACCGGCGCTGCATGGGCGGATGTGACTTTCCGAATCGGGCTCATCGGCAAATTGCTTGGCCGCGAGATAAAGGTCATCTAACGCAACGATGCTGCTTCCTGGGCGCCTTCCGGCCGCGGAAATGTTTCCAGCCGGGAGGCGCGATCTGCGCGCTCATTTTATCGAGCTCGCATCCGGCGTGAAGGTCCGAGTCGTCGAATCCGGGAATGAAAACGCACCAGTGGTTGTGCTTCTTCCCGGCTGGGCATGCAGCTCGTGGATCTTTCACGATACGATCGGCCCGATAGCGGATGCTGGCTATCGTGCAGTTGCGGTGGATCTGAAAGGGCACGGCTTATCTGAGAAGCCCACCGAAACAAAACATTACACAACGGTCGCAATGCGCGATCACGTCATCGAGATCATCGATGCCATCGGTGCCAAGCGCGTGCGGCTCGTCGGCCATTCAATGGGTGGTGCACTCGCCGGTCACGTCGCGGCCGCAATTCCTCATCGCGTCGATGCCGTCGTGTTCGTTGCACCGGTTGGATTCGCCGGCGTTAGAGGCCTGACATTTCTAAAGCTGATCACGAGCCGGCCTATCGCGCCGTTCCTGCCAACGCTCGCAAGCCGCGGAATCATCAAGCAGATGCTCTGGATGGTTTATGGAAATACGCGTCCGGTAAGCGAAAAAGACGTGGACGAATTCTGGGCGCCGACTCAATTCCCAAGCTTCGCCAGGGCACTGCGCGAGTTGCTGCACAACTTCAGCTGGCGTGAACCATTTCCGGAGCTCGCGATGCCGTGGATGACGATGGTAGGACGGCGCGATCGGCTCTGTCGGGCCGACGATATCGGCCGGTATGCAGGGAAAAGCGGCAACGCTCTGACCGTCGTCATTCCCGATGTAGGACACGTCGTGTTCGACGAGAATCCCGAGTTTGTGAACGGGGCGATCATGGCGTTCTTCGGGGGAAGTCCCTGATCGGGCTTATATTTCCCGTACCAAAATGCGAAAACCACCCACCCGGACTACGTCGGAGAAGAAAACGCCAACGAAGCCCGTGAAAAAATCTGCGCTCCAACCCGCGAAGAACACTCCAGCTTCCGCAAAGAACCCGGCGACTTCAGCCAAAGCTGCCAACGAACCCGCGCCTGCCGAAACGCCACCGCTGACCGCCGAAATCGTAAGTGAGATCATTCCGGGCGCGACGCTCGCAATCGAGTCCGCCGGCGAAGTCCTGTCGTTCGACGACCTGGGCCTGATGCCTCAGCTACTCGAGGCGGTGAAAGACGCGGGCTACTCGACTCCCACGCCAATTCAGCAGAAGGCGATTCCACTCGCGTTGAAAGGCCGTGACCTCATCGGGCTCGCACAGACGGGCACCGGTAAGACCGCCGGGTTTACGCTGCCGATCATTCAGCGACTTCTCGAAGGTCTGCACGGAGCGAATCCCGCATCAGCCCATCGCGTGAGGGCATTGATTCTCACCCCGACTCGGGAGCTCTGTATTCAAGTCGAGGAGAGCTTTCGCAAGTACGGAAAGCACACCGGCCTTCGCGTGCTTCCGGTCTTCGGTGGAGTCGCAGTTGAGCCGCAGACAAAGCAGCTTCGCCAGGGAATCGACGTGGTTGTTGCGACACCCGGCCGTCTGCTCGATCACATGGAACGGCAGAACGTTGTCTTCGACGATCTGGAAGTGCTCGTTCTCGACGAAGCCGACCGAATGCTCGACATGGGCTTTGCGCCACAGCTCAATCGAATCGTCGCCGAAGTGCCGCGATTCAGGCAGACATTGCTTTTCAGCGCGACCATGCCGCCCGAGGTGGAAGCACTCGCTCGCAAGTATCTCAGAAAGCCGATCGTAGTTCAGGTTGGAAGACGCTCGTCCGCGGCGAGCACCGTGACACACGCCGTTTATCCTGTTCCTCGCGATCGAAAAACCGAATTGCTGGCCGAGTTGCTGAAGGCGAAGGGCATGGATTCGGTGCTGATCTTTTCTCGCACAAAGCATGGTGCGGACAAGGTCGTGCGGCATCTGGAAGCGAAGGGGATCAGCTCCACGGCCATGCACGCCGACAAGTCCCAAGGCGAACGAATGAAGGCCTTGCAGGATTTCAAGGACGGCAAAGTGCGCGTTCTCGTCGCTACCGACATCGCGCAGCGAGGCCTTGACGTTTCAGGTATCAGCCACGTCATCAACTATGACGTGCCACAGCAGGCGGAAGACTACGTGCACCGCATTGGCCGAACGGGCCGGGCCGCAGCGACTGGAGATGCGTTCACGTTCATGGCTCCTGACGAGATCGCAATGGTGAGATCGATCGAGCGGGTGATCGGCGAACCGATTCCGCGCATCTCGGTTCCCGGGTATGACTTCGGTTCAAAGGAAGGATCGGGCGAAGTAACCGAGGTTCGCGCTGCGCCGGTGACAATGAATCGGGGCCGTCGGCGCTAGTGCCTCACCCGGCCCAGGCGTGACACGTAGATAGTGTCCGCCGCTCGGCCGCGCGAAAGGATCATCGTGAAATTCGCCGCGCCGTATCCCACACCGATTGGCGAATAGGTGATGGAAGTCTTGTTAGTGACGATGTCCACGCCGTGCGCTGTGCCGAGATCCCGGCTCGAGAGCGACTCGGTGGCTGTCCGGATCGATAGTGTTTGCCGGATTGGATCGATGTCGAGCGTAGTCTGTATTCCACGCGCGATCGCAATGTGCCGAGCGCGGGAAAACATCGACTCTGCTTCGGTGGTTGCGCCGCGGACTTCGATCCGGTCGATGAATCCGCCCGCTTTCGACAGTGTAATTGCCGTGAGAATTCCCGCGAGAGAGATGACCAGCACTATTTCGATGAGGGTGAATCCCGGCGTGCGTTTCGTTCTTCTTTCCATGGTGGTGAGTTAGCAGGATCGATTCGATTTATTGAATCAATTTCTTGCCGGAGTCATCCTTTTTGGCAGAGGCGCAACCGGATGGACCCATGGGGACGAGGCCGCGTTGGCGATTCCCTCGCGCCGGGATTAATCTCTCCCTATGAAAATCACGATCGAATACTGCACTCTTTGAAGCTACGAGCCCCGAGCTGCCGGTCTGGCGGCTGAGAT
>JBDUEH010000338.1:0-3512 GCA_040002555.1 Gemmatimonadales bacterium
CTTGGCTGGCTTCGCCTGAATCGCGATTGTCTCCTGGGTCGGCAGAGCTGGCGGCGAGGGTGGCACGGATGGCGGAGGAAGTGTCTCGCCACGCGCCAGCATCTGTACTTCTGCGCCCGTGAGAGTCTCACGATCGAGAAGCGCGGCCGCCACACGGTGAAGCAGATCGAGATTTTCCGTCAGCGTCTCCTTCGCGCGATTGTACGCCTCCTTGATCACGCGTGACACTTCCGAATCCACCAGCTGAGCCGTGCGCTCAGAAACTTCGCGGCGCGTCTGAAGCTCGCGGCCCAGGAAAAGCTCCTGCTCGTTATCGCCGACGAGAATCGGTCCGATCGCGTCAGACAGTCCCCACTGGCTTACATAGCGGCGGGCGAGCGTCGTCGCCTGCTGAATGTCGCTCGACGCACCAGTTGTAACGCGATTGCGGCCGAAGACGAGCTCCTCCGCGACACGTCCACCGTACATGCGAACGAGATGCGCTTCAAGCTGCTCGCGTGTGATCGAGACGCGATCGTCTTCGGGCAATGTGAACGCCAGTCCAAGTGCCCGCCCGCGCGGAACGATCGTAACCTTGTGCAGCGGATCGTTTCCTATCGTCTTGATCGTGCAGACGGCATGTCCGCCTTCGTGATAGGCAGTGAGCTTCCTCTCCTCGTCCTTCATTACCATCGACTTGCGCTCAGCGCCGAGCATGACCTTGTCCTTCGCATCCTCGAGGTCATTCATGTAGACCTTGTCGTGATTGCGACGGGCAGCCAGAAGCGCGCCTTCGTTCACGAGGTTGGCGAGATCGGCGCCTGACATACCGGGAGTTCCGCGAGCCAGCGTGGTGATGTTGACATCATCGGCCATCGGCTTGTTCCGCGTGTGGACCTTCAGGATTCCTTCACGTCCGCGCAGATCGGGAGCGTCGACAACAATCTGTCTGTCGAAGCGGCCCGGCCGCAGCAGCGCTGGATCGAGAACGTCAGGCCGGTTTGTCGCAGCAATAAGAATCACACCGTCATTCGACTCGAATCCATCCATCTCGACGAGTAGCTGGTTGAGTGTCTGTTCGCGCTCGTCGTGTCCGCCGCCCAGGCCTGCGCCGCGGTGACGACCGACAGCGTCAATTTCGTCGATGAAGATAATGCACGGCGCGTGCGCCTTGCCTTGCTCGAACAAGTCACGCACACGGCTCGCTCCAACGCCAACGAACATTTCGACGAAGTCCGATCCGGACATCGAGAAGAACGGACGGCCGGCTTCACCTGCTACTGCGCGAGCGAGAAGAGTCTTTCCGGTGCCTGGCGGGCCGACGAGGAGGGCGCCCTTGGGAAGACGTCCGCCGAGCTTCGTGAATTTCTGCGGATCCTTCAGGAACTCGATGATCTCCTCGAGCTCCGTTTTTGCCTCATCGCATCCGGCGACGTCAGCAAAGGTCACTTTTGGTGAATCGGCGGTCAGGAGCTTCGCCTTCGACTTTCCGAAGGAAAACGCCTTGGCTCCGCCCGCCTGCATCTGCCGCAGAATCAGAATCCAGATTCCGAAGATGATGATGTACGGGAGGAACATGATGACGAAGCTCCCAAGCGAGGCGCCCGGGTGCTTCGACTCGATCTTGACGCTCTTCGCCTGCAGACGAGTCAGCTCGGCGTCGGAATTTTTGACCGGCAGCTCGACCTTGAACGACCCAACCATCCGGCGGTCGACTGGGATCTTCTGCTTCAGCTCACCAACGATTGCCTCACCATCCTGGATCGTGACCGACGCAATGTTGCCGGCATCCAGCTGAGCGAGGTAATCCGAATACGTGATCGTCGGCGCCGCTTCCTTGGAGCTCGACGTGTATGTGAAAAGGGTGCCGGCGAGAAGCGTAATGAGGACCCAGAACGACAGAGTCTTCGACAGCTTTCCCCAGTTTTTCGGGCCCTTCGGCTTCTGATTCATCAGTGGTGGCATCTACTGCAAGCTCGCTATGTACGGCAAATGGCGGAAATTTTCCGCGTGGTCCAATCCATACCCCACAAGGAACTCGTGGGGTGCATCAAATCCTATGAACTTCGTTTCGTAATCGAGCTCCGTTGCAATGTGCTTGTGAAGCAGAGCGCAAATTTCAAGCGAACGCGGCGCTCTTTTGGCAAGCAGAGTCATCAATCTGCTGAGCGTGCGCCCTGAGTCGACGATATCCTCGACGAGAATGATATGCTTCCCCTCGAGTCTAGTTTCCGGATCATACAGCAGCCTGACGATCCCGCTGGATTCCATCGCATCGCCGTAGCTCGATGCCACGAGGAAATCCACCTGTAACGGCCGCCTGATGTGACGGACGAGGTCACTCAGAAAGATAAAGCTTCCCTTCAACAACCCAAGGACGAGCAGTTCGCCGTCGGGGTACGCCGAGGTGATTTCTTCGCCCATTTCGACGACTCGCCTGGCGATCGTTGCCTCATCGTACGCGACTCTTCTGAGAGCGCGTCCGGACAATCTCGGGTCTGCCGAAGCCGATGCGGTCACTCAGGTCTCCGCTCGCATCCACGCGTGAGCTGAAACCGGGCGAAGCCGGGAATTTCTGATCATCTCGACGCGACGAGCGTCCCAGCGCCGAATCACCATGTGATCACGAAACATCCGCACCTCGATGCCACCTGAGAGCTGAATCGAGCCCCCGGTGTGACCTTTCATTGTAAACTCTGCAAGGCGGTGAGTTCCGCGCCTGTCCATCACGACACCTGCTTTGGCGGCAATTGCCGGCCACAGCGCCCGGAGCGATTCAGCATCATATCCGGCAAGATCGGACCGTGCAACGCGGAGCGAACCGTCTGCGCCTGGATACCCGATCCGTTCGACAGCGCCAGTCATCGCGATTCGCCAGACCGATGCGGCCTGAGCGAGAGAGAGCAAGTCATCGGAAAACGCCGGGCGCACTCTTGAAATCGCGGGAAGCAGATCATGCCGCACACGATTTCGGAGATGCGCACGAGAGTTGTTCGACGGATCCCTCAGGAATTTCACATGATTGGAGCGCGCGTAGGCCTCGAGCTGAGAGCGGCGCAAACGCAGAAACGGCCTCACCACTTCCGATTCAGCGAACAGCCCTGCGAGTCCACGCGGGCCCGCGTTCCGCAGAATTCGCATGAATACCGTTTCGATTTGATCGTCGAGCGTGTGAGCGGTCACGATGGTCGCATCCAGTTTCGCGGCCGTCTGGCGGAGAAATTCCCATCGCGCCTCGCGCCATTCATGCTCACGGTGCATCGGCGCTGACGCCCGTCCAACAACGCATTTCAAGCCAAGCTCCCCCGCCCGCTTCTCGACGAACCTCGCCGCTGCCGCCGAGTGTGGGCCGCTGCGATGGTCAAACGTCGCAACGATCAGGCGCTTTTTTTTCGCCGCGAAACCTGCTGCGACGGCGTCGAGCAAAACCATTGAGTCCAGGCCGCCGGAAACTGCAAGCACGATGCGGTTGACACCGCCGAGAGCCGATGCTGCGGCTTGAAGCACTACTGCTTCTTCATCACGGCGGATCC
>JBDUEH010000339.1:0-3495 GCA_040002555.1 Gemmatimonadales bacterium
CCATCGGCCTCGACAACTATACAGTAGTCCCGTCCGGCAGCCGCATTCGCGGAACAATCACGTTTGCGAAGCCCGCAAGCCGCCAGCAGTCGGGAGTCATCCAGGTCGATTTCAATCGACTCCTTCTTGCTGATGGCACGAGTTATCCAATCGTCGGACGCCTGACGAGCACGGATGCGGCCGAGCGTCGCCAGATCGACGCGGATCCGAATGCGCGTGTCGTGCTTGTCGGTGGGCGTGGCGGAATCGGTGCCGCAATTGCCGGTGCAGGCTCGACGAACAGTCCGACTTCGGGAATTCTTCAAGCCCTTGGAGGTCTGCTCTCGCAGGCTCAGGATGTGAGTGTTCCGGCTGGTACGCAGCTCGCCGTGCAGCTCGACCAGGACGTGTCGGTGAGGTCAGGAAGACGGCTTGGCGCGAACGACCAGTCATCGATTTACACGGCTGCCGATCGCATTAGTGCGGCGCAACAGGCGCTGGCACAGCTGAATTACTATCGCGGCTCGATCAACGGGCAGCTCGACGACGCGACGCAGCGTGCGCTGTTCGAGTTCCAGACGGACAAGGGAATCCGAGCGACCGGAAATCTCGATGGCCGCACGGCGAACGCACTTGGACTAACGAATGGCACAGTTGGCGGTGTTGGTGGCGGATTCAGCAACACGCTGTCGGCCGCTGACGTGTCTGTGTTGAGGCGTGATGCGCAGTCACTCGTCGCACAGCAGAAGCTTCAAATCACGAACACCGGCTTTGGAAGACGCTCGTCGTCGCAAGTTGATGTAGAGCTCTGGTTCGCGTTGTCGGCGTTCGCGGACAATGCCTCGTTGTATGAGCAGCTTGTGAGAGGCAACAGCGGCGGCGCTTCATCGGCCGGTCCCGCATTGGTCAACGCAGCACGCAGAGTCGATAGCACCCTGCTCAACGCCCGCACCACGAGCACGATTCAGAATTCGTGGAATTCGATAAGGCAGCGTATCGCAATACTCGACTCTACCTATCGTTGATTGATAGCTGCAGCGTCGCTCATTGAGTGGCGCTGCAGCGAACCATCGGGCCTTTTCGTCGTTCCATCAACAACCTTTTCCCGTCCCTCCTCCGCTAACCCATCCGTCCAGTCCGTTATCCGAACTGGCGCCGGAATTAGATCCAGGAATACAAAGTTGGTGGCAACGCAAGATCGACCATCGCGGGCGTAGCAGTTGGTGCGGCCGGCGGCGCGGTACTGGCGAGGCGATCAGTGAGATACGATCAGTGTGTGCCGAGTGGCGGACAGATCATTGCGCGTCTGACGCAGCCATTGAGAGTGAACGTCGGCGAGTGAGGGGAAGGATTGGACGGACCCGGGATAGAACGATGATCCTGGGTCCGTTGCAGGTTCGTATTCGTGTGTGATGTCCACGCATGCGCTCATTGAACACGGCCTGACCAAATCAGTCATCGGTGCATTCTTCGAAGTCTATAGCGAGTTAGGGTTTGGTTTTGTGGAGCAGCCTTATGTCTTGGCTCTCGCCTCCGAACTCATGTTGCGAGGCCACTGTGTTACTCGGGAAGTTAGCGTTCCCATTTACTACAAAGGGACTCTGCTCTGCACTCACAGGATCGATCTGGTAGTCGACCAGAAACTGATTCTGGAAGTCAAATCGACTCGGCAGCTTTCGCCGACTGCCATTCGTCAGCTTCATAACCACTTGCACGCGACGAACCTCGAGGTCGGCCTCGTTCTTCACTTTGGGCCTGAGCCCAAGTTCTATCGACAGATCGTGACGAACGACCAGAAGAACCGGGAAAAGAATGGGGCACGGATTTAACGGATGCAACGGATCAGGGACGCAACCGCCGTTCAGCCTCTACAGGCGTCTTGGGTTTTGTTTAGGGGAACTACGGTTCGGGTCGGTTGACCAACCCCTTTCTCTTTCCGAGGTTCTGTACCTGATCAGTCCCATCCGTCAAATCCGTGCCTGTAGTTCTAGACCCCAAATGACGAAGTAAACGCCTCAACAGCAGGTGGCCCCGACCCCACACCTTCATCGTGCTTGAAGTACACGTAAGCATCAGACCAAGCCTGCGCTGCGATTGTTTTTCCCCACTCCGCCAACGCCGCCTGATCGTAGTCAAGCCGATGCAGTCTCAGATATCCCCACGAGGCTGTGCAGACGACAGGACACCGAAACTCCGCGTTCTCCGCGACACACATCGCAATGTCGCGGTCGCGAAGAACAGTAAAGACATCTTCGTCAAACCACCCCTCCTGCCGGAACTCAAACACATATCGCCGACCCTCCGGCAAATACGTCAGGAAGTTCTTCAGCCGTTCCACATCTTTTTTGAGATTGGGCGGTAACTGAAACAGGATCGGCCCGAGACGCCCCTCGAGGAGCGCAGTGTTCTTCAACAAAAATTCTACCAACGATTCAGACTCGGCCTTCAAACGAGTGTGGTGCGTTATCCGCTGACTCGCCTTCAATGCGAAAGTAAAGTCGTCAGGCACCTGCGACGCCCACTCGCGCAACACGTTTTCCTTCGGCAGTCTGTAAAACGTGTTGTTGATCTCGATCGTCTTGAACTTCGTCGCGTAGAAGCCGAGCATTCTATCCGCCTTGACGTCATCGGGATAGAACGAACCCTTCCACTCCTTGAACGAGTATCCACTCGTTCCCGCAAGCAGCTTCAAGAAGCTTTCTGCTTCTTCTCTTTCTGTTCCGGCGCTTCGGCTGCCGCCTTCGACTTCGCGAGACTTGCCTTCAAAGCTTCCATGAGGTCGATGATCTTATCGCCACCTGTCTCGATGTTCGCGCCAGTGGTGATGTCCTGGCCTTCGACCTTCTTCTGGATCGTCTCCATCACACGTTCGCGGACGGTGTCCTTGTACTTGGTCGGCTCAAAGCTCTCGTTCGACGTCTGATCGATCAACATCAGCGCCAACTTCAGCTCGGCGTCTTTGACATCGCCTTCCGGGATCGGCACTTCAGTGGTCGGACGAACCTCGTCAGAATAGTGAAGCTGTTCCATCACGAGTCGTCCGTTGAGGGGACGAAGAAGGACAAGATGCTGTTGTCCGCGCGCTGCGTACTGACCGAGCGCAGCCTTTCCACTTTCCTTCAGTGCGGCGGCGAGCAGTCGATACGCGCGGTCGCCGCCCTTGTCGGGACCCAGGTAGTAGACCTTCTCGAGATATTCGCGATCGACCTGATCGAGCGGCACGAACTCGATGACGTCAATCGTGCTCGTAGCTTTTTCTTCGAGCGCTTTCAACTCTTCAGGCGAGAGAACCACGTATTGGTCCTTCGCGAATTCGTAGCCTTTGACCGTCTCGTCGCGAGTGACGATCTCGTTGTCCTTGGGGCAGATGTATTGCTGCTTCAGCCGCGTGCTGCATTTCTTGTGGAGCATGTTGAACGACACGCTCGCTTTCGATTCCGACGACGAGTAGATGTTGACCGGCACCGAAACGAGTCCGAAGGAGATGGTGGCGGTTGCTATTGAGCGAGCGGCCAT
>JBDUEH010000340.1:0-3489 GCA_040002555.1 Gemmatimonadales bacterium
GCAAAAAAGGCCGGGAAATTACTCCCGGCCTTCTCTATGTACGGAACCGCAGGCCTTACTAGTGCCCCGGCTTGCCGAGGGTGACTCCGCTGATCGTAACCAGCATCGGTTCGTCGACAACGATGAAAGTGTAGTTGAGGCCGGTATTGGGATCGGCGACAGCAACACGGTACGTCGGATGCGCTGCAACAAAGGCCGCGTAATTCGCGAAGGTTTCTGACTTGTATTGGATGGAGCATGTCGGGTCATTGATCGCATCGACAAGGCCAGCGCCGTTATTGCAGTAGTAGGCTGAAATAAATGCGTAGCCGTCGGCAATACCGTCACCATTTTCGTCGATGGCCAGGCTGATGCGGGGCGAGCCAGGGGTCACCGCTCCGGTGTATCGGAATGAAAGCTGAGAAACGTCTCCCAGCAAAAGGCCGCTCAAATTACCAAGGTCATTGAGATAGACGAGAACGTATCCACCGGAACGCGTGTCGATGGTAAAATTCCCCTTGGCGCCGTTGCCCTGCTGTGTACAGGTTGCGGGGGCCTCGACTTGGCAAGCCGCCTTATTCTGCCCGGGCGCAGTCGACAAAGACGCGGCGAGCTGGACGCCGGACGACGGTGATGTGACGGTGTTCTCAGTACAGGCTGCGAGCAAACCTACAGCGGCGATGAGGCACAGACGTTTCATTCAATCACTCCTGGTAAGTGGGACGGTGGAAGCGCGACCAGTTGGTAACATGGCGACGAATGTTTCCGTCGGATAGGATGGTCATCGACTGACGCTAGGAACCAAGAAAGAGGTGCAAGGCTCCCAACAAAGTCTGTGGCGCGACTTCCACCGCCTGCCGGATATGGGTAGATGACCAGTCTCCGCACCGACGAGAAGTCGTATGAATACGACCTCCTTGTGTCACACAGTCCGACCCCGCGGGGGAGGTCTAGAGCAATTGTCGCGGAGATTGCAAGCGGGCGACTTACGGCGCGCTCGGGCGCCGTTCGTGTTTCCGGTATCATGGAAGTTGTCGTAGGGAAGTAGATGTATTTTTCGTGCGTGGCCTCCTTCCCGTGTAGGCGTGTCGGCGCGAGGATGAATGTAGGAAGTGATCAAACATAACGTCCGCCTGTCGAGTCGGGATTTTCGAATTTCCGACTAATTCGACGCCGAATCACGCTCAGAACACGCTGCGCGCACAGGCCCGTGACGAGACCTCCCAAGATTGTCGCCATCTCTTATGGGGGAACTCTGCATGCACCACCTGTCGGATCGTTGCGCCAGCCGCTGTATTGGCGGCCGCCACCTTCAAGTTCCGTTAGCAACAACTCTGATCGCGTTCGCCCTCGCGTGCTCCGCGGGCGATTCAAGCGGACCGTCGGGCCCGATGATCTCCGTCTGCCACCTTCAGGGATCGGTGGGGACCGTAACCGACATCTTCGTGTCTCAGCTAGCCGAGCACAAATCGCACGGTGATTATCTCGCCCGTCTCGAAGTGACTCCGTCCAGCACGCCCGGCGACAGCGTTCACTTCATTCGAATCACGGACGCGCTGGCAGCGGCGCGGGCCGGCCGGATCGCCCGGGGAGAGACGGACAAGGCGGCGTGTCGCATCACGATCGCCGCCCCCGCGGGAACGTTCAAGGGCAGCACCGCTCCATCCGCCGACCCGACGTTCGAGCGTTTTCCCCTGGTGATCGACGTTCCGGACATCACGCTCCAGGGTGCCCTGAAGATGCAGGTGGATGCGGCAGGACGGGCGACCGGTGTGAGTGAGGGAGGAGCGGTGACGACGCTCGCGCCGAGCCCTGCGCTGAATGTTACAAACGGCGGCACGCAGACGGGCGTCTCGGAGCCGCTGGTGATCGTCACCGGAAAACCCTCTGGCCCCAAGGGCAACGGGGCCGTGATCGAGGGATTCGTACTTCAATCTGGTCGCGGACCTGACGTCACGCCCGTGGGAGGCCAGGGCATCTTTGGCCTGCGCGCTATCGATCTCGTGATCCGCGGAAACCGGTTCGAGGGCGGCTTCACCGAAACGATGGATCTTCGCGCGTCGAGCGCACTCGTCGAGCGCAATCACCTGTCCGGGCTTGGCGGCAGCTGCGACATCTGCCTGGCCGGCCCCGGCGACTACGTCGCCCGCGGAAACAGGATACTGGGACCGGGAGGCATTCCCGGGATAACGGTCACCCCACCCGTCGTTTTTCCGGTCCCGGAGACGGTGGAACAATACACCCTCCCAACGACCGCCCTCACGACGGCGGCGCTCCTCAACAACGAGGTCGTGGGACATGTGCAAAAACCGGTTGGCGTCGGACTTCGCGTCGAGGGCATCGGCAACGGCGCTCCGGACGTCGCCGGACCTACCGAAGTCACAATGACGGGGAACAACCTGGTTGGCAACACATGGGGGATCATCGTGCACGCCGCCTTCCCCGTCGCGGGCACCAAGCTTCGCGGTGATATCAGCCTGACGACCTCCGGCAACACGATCTCCAAGAGCTGCCAGAACGACCTCCTCGTCACGCTCGCACGCCACGTCACATCACTCGGCATCTCACAGCTGACTCGTCCCTACTCGGTCAACTCCACATACAAGCTGAACCTTGGCCCGGACGTGCAGTGGGACAAGGCGTGGTACGCCCATCCGGCAGGTTACGGAAATACCCTGCTCCTCAATGGCGAACCCCTGGCCAATGGCGCATTCAACGCCTACAACGCCACGAAAGTGTGCCCGTAACATTACGCCGCACCGCAAGTCGCCGCCGGAGCTCGATTCTCCGGCGGCGAGGTGGCAGAGATCCGGGCGACTGTCGATGTAGTGAGCCGTGCGATGAGTCACCGTTTCACTGCGCCAAGATTGGTGGTGGGGTCGAGGGCATATGCGGAAATACCCGGCGCAGCGTCAAGTTCAACCGATATCCTTCGGGCCGGTTCCGCGCGAAAGTCTCGAAATCGACGTTCGCGATTGCACTCCAGAATCCCGACGACAGCACCACTCCAGGTCCGAACGCGACTACGCGCTCCCTCGACCGTGTCAGCGATGTGCCTCCTAGCCGATGCTCGTTTAGCTGTTGAAAAGCGTAGCCGTTCGCTCCGATCCGGAGTGATGGTGAAATCGCGTAGGACACAGCGTAATTCGCATGAATTGCCTGCCCTGCCTGTGCCGTACTCGCGGATAGCGCAGTAAACGGCTTCGAGTTCTGTGCGTTCCACAAATAGAAGATGCGCCAACTGGTCTCAAGCTGAGGGCGCAGGACGAACGTGAAGCTGTAGTACGCGAAGGCTCCCCCGGAATTGCTTCCTACATTGACGGGTCGCGACGCCACATACGATCCGGTCGGAAGCACGGCAAGAACAGAGAAGCGGGAGAAATAGGGTTTGCCCAACAGCATTCTGTTCGGCCACTCCATTATCAGAGGGCTGATTATAAGATCGCCCACTCCCGACTGCTGTCCTTTAGGGCCGAAGTCCGTGTTGACATTGATCGACGCGACGGGAAG
>JBDUEH010000341.1:0-3487 GCA_040002555.1 Gemmatimonadales bacterium
TGGACCCAGACGAAGACGGCAGCGACGATGTGAGTGTCGCCGCTACGGGTGAGTCCGACATTCTTGGAGTGGCTGGCCCGTACGTTCTCTACAATCGCCGAATCACCCTCGAAAAATCGAATTTCGAGCAGTCGGATTCATCCCGCGGTGCAGTCGATGTTCGATCGGGCGAAACTGTCCCGATAAACGCCCTCGTGCGCGACACCGCCGTACTCGGTGCCGGCGGCGTGAGGGAGGGCAACATCGTTCGCTGGAGACACGGGGGTTATGACGTCGTCGCCCGGTTTGACGCTGAACGTGCGGAGACACTTGTCGCCTTGCGTGACCTTCGCGGGCACGAGTGGCCGCTTGGATACGTCGATTCGCGGCTGCCAAGAATTTTCTGGCTCGACGAGCCGAGGGTTGATCCGAAGGTACGCACTGCGCTGGCTCACGCGTTCGAGAACGCAACTGTGAGCGACGCGGACGAGCAGTTTGCCTCGCGTCGTCCGAAGGATCAAAGCCACCCTTTTCGTCTCGCCTCGCATCACGCTCGGTCCGACATCGATCGGCGCTCCGTCGCTCAATGAGCGAATCACGCACGGTGCGGGAAACGCAGCACGAGACGTCGCAAATGATGCTGCCGCAGCACTCGAATAACCTGAACCTGGTTTTCGGTGGCGTCATACTCGCCATGATGGACATGGCTTCCGCTGTCTGCGCGATCAGGCACGCACGCGCAACCTGTGTGACTGCTTCTGTCGATCGCGTAGACTTTCGCGAGCCGATTCATCTGGGCGACCTCGTGATCATGAAGTGCAGCGTGAATTTCGTCGGCCGAACGTCGATGGAAGTGGGCGTGCGTGTCGAGGCCGAGGATCTCCAGACGGGCAACCGGCGCCACACCAACTCGTGCTATCTCACCTTCGTTGCAATCGACCGTAATGGACGTCCCCTCGAAGTCCCTAAGCTCGTTCCTGAATCCGATGACGAGCGTCGGCGATATGAAGCTGCGAAAGCGAGGCGCCGCCGCCGGCTCGAGGAGCGGACTGCCGAAACCGCGATGACCGAGGCTTGATCGAGGCTTGACCGCGGCACAGCGCCTGCACGATGCACCTACAGAATTTGCCGGGCGGCAATCGCCTCCCTCATACCAGGAAACTTGAATGGCGAAAGAGATGCGTTTGTTCACTGGCCCCGACTCCACCCACTGGGGTGTAGAGGTCAAGATGCCGACTGCAAGCAACGCGATGGTTGTATTTCATCACCCGGGCGGGAAGACGGCAGGCATGGACAGGTATTCGTGGTATCAGTGGCGTGGACCGGAGGCGCGGAGTGTTACTTCGCGCATCGCGCAGGACTCTGTGATGAAGACGTTGACGGAGGATGCGATCGGTCTTCTGTTCAGGAGATCGATGCCGATTTCTGCCGGGACGAATCCGCTGAACGGCGGCTAAAACTGCCAGACTGGCTCAGGTTCCGAACCAGTACGCGAGCTTCAACAGGAACGTGTTGGCAGGGTGAAGCTGGAATAGGTCCTTGTATTCAGTCTGCCACGAGCGATTCACGTTCCTGTCGAATCCATCGCGTCCGTGCGTCCATACCGCGAACAGCGTCGACCCTGGACGGAACTCCCATCGTAGAACGCTGTTAGAGCGAAGTTGCTTCACGTCAAATCCGGCATCCGCGCCAGCCGTACCAGTATACGCTCTGAAACGATTTTCATAATTCGACGCTCGAGGCGTCGAGCTCAACTCACGCGTGTTCGAATAAACCCCTCGGCTCACGAACGGCGCGGCGTAAAGCTGGAATGACAGAGCAGGTGTCGCGGTGTAGTCGGCGCGAATTCCAAGCGAGCGCGTCTCCTGATTCAGGTGCGCGAAGCCGTAGTGCGTAACGCCGGCGGCGTCCTTGAAATTGCCAATCCACTGCGAGTTGTCCTGGTTGCTGCTCCAGTTGCCGAAAATCTCAAGTTGAAGTTGTGGCATTGCCTTGATCGAGACGTCAGGGCTCACGTTGTACGAGTGAGACCTTCCGCCGTCGAGGCGATTGTAGCTCACGAACATCGCCGGGATGATCATTCTCCTGTCATCACCGCCGACGCTTGCGTTGTAATTCGAGCCTGGGGAAACACGGATGGCCGGCCCGCCGCGTGCGCAGTTGTCGCAGTAGCTGCTGCCGAGCTGGTACTGAGTTGTGCCAGCGTTCAGGAACATGTTGTTAGTTGTCTGAAGGTGCCAGTTCGTGTTCACGGCACGCTCGAGCTGAAGTCCGTCGGCCGTCCAGTAGTTCCATTCGTTGAAATTCACCGACAAGCGCCGATACAACCTGGTGGGCTTGATCCAGTTCATTCCCACAAAGTTGCTGAAGCTCTGTTGATTTGCGCGGCGCAGATAGCCAAGGTCGTTCAGCTCGTATCCGGCAGATTGGCGTTGATAGCTGGTTTGGAAATGCACGATGTTGCCCCCATTCTTTCCAAACGCAATCTCTTCAGCGTTACCCGACAGGGAGGTTCGCGTCGAGTCGAGGTCCAGGTTCGCGTCGGGACGTTGATAGAGGTGCACCGAGTTTGTCTGCGTGCGTAGCATCGCGGTCCTGCTTCCGGTCACGTTGCTGCCCGTAACGCTCGCGCGCGCTTCGTAACGGCTCGCTCCCCAGCGATTTCTGACATTGAACCCACCGGCAAATGCATTGCCGCGAAGGAACTGATCAGTCCATGCATCAAGTGATCGTGCCACGTCAGTCCCGATGAACCCGATGCTTGTCTCACCGTTTCTCAAATCCTGTTGCGCGCGAACAACGCTATAGCTGGTTTGCGGTTCGGTTGTTCTGTCTTGCGTTCCGCTAACTCGTCCCGTGATGGCTTCGATCGCGCCAACGTTCAAACCATTGGCTAGGCGACCGGTGATTTTTCCCGCGCCGAGAATGCGCGTGTTGCTGCTCGACGTTTCGTCGGCGTAGAGTCCGGATAGCTGGGGCGATCGGCCGATGCGACGGGAATAGAAAAGTCCCTCGCCTCCGCAATTCACGGTGCTGCAATTGATGAGGAAATTGTAGAACCCCGAGCCTTCGATGAAGAACGGGCGGCGTTCCTGAAAGAATGTCTCGAACGCAGAAAGATTGACCACAGACGGATCGGCCTCGACCTGACCGAAATCAGGATTCACGGTTGCATCGAGAGTCAGGTTCGGCGTGATGCCGTACTTCACGTCGGCACCAACCGATGCTTTCTGATCGCGTCCCCAATCGGTGGTGCCGGGAAGCGACGACGGATGCGCGATCGAGCTGTTTTGAGTTACGACGAAAGGAACGACTTCGAGGCGCCGGAATGGTGCGATATCCTGAATGCCTTCGAGCATGGCCATCTGCGAGGAAATTCCACCCGTATTGGTGTGATAGATCGGCCAGCTCGTTCGTTCCTTGAAACGCTCGATATCGCGCCACACTCCAAGACCAAAGACGTGATCCTTGATGTTCGGATAACGAAGCTGTGAGAAAGGAATTCTGA
>JBDUEH010000342.1:0-3478 GCA_040002555.1 Gemmatimonadales bacterium
GATCGTGATAGCACCGTACAGATCTGAGGACGCTTCGATAAGGGTCTGCTTTACATCCTTGTCGGGCAATGGAAGTCTCGCGGCTCGGAAGTAAAGAATCGTTCCGCGAAGCTCCAATCCATTGGGATTTCCCGGTGTGCGATTCAGAGCTCTTTGTGCGTTGCCCCACGCTTGTTGAAGCGAGGCAATTCGCGCCGATCCTCCTTGCTTTCGTGCGGCGTCCAGTGCGATCCAGCCTCGTGAAATGAGTGGTCCTGTCCATTTCGGATCTTCAGTCTCCGCTCTAGCTAGCAACTTGTCTGCCTCTCGCAGAACAGCGAGCCCTCGCAGAACACTTCCGGAATCTGAATTCGACAGCAGCAGTGACGCGTTGTCGCGCGCTTCATCAGCGCGAAACGTCAATTCTCGCGCTCGGCTGCTCGAGGTCGCCAGCAAGGTGGCGCGCAGCTTCACTTCCTTGCCAAGCCGGCGCCGAAGCATGCTGGCCACTTCATGGGCGAGATCGTCTTCAAGTTTAAAGATGTCGTCCGCTGCGTGCTCGATGGTCGCGCCTTGAATTGGCCGATCTGATTCGGCATCCACGATTTGAGCCGTTACTCTGATGCGGTTCCCTGACCGCTGGACGCTCCCTTCGACAACGGTCCCAACGCGGAGAGCGCGGGAGAGACTGTCCATGCTTACCGGATGGTCCCGAAACGGCTTGACTCCGTTCCTCGAGATCACCTGGAGTGCTGGTACGGAACTCAGCTCATGGATGAGGCTCTCGGTAAGCCCGCTTGCCAAATAGCCGAGGCTATCGTCTGGGCTGTGGTCGTCGAAGTACAACACCGCGATTCGGCTGTGATCGAGATCATGGCGAGGGCGAAACGCATCCGGTACAAGCCCTGACAACAATGCGGCAATTACCGCCGCGCCGATTGCGACAGGAATGCCGATCAAACCGCCAAATAGTCGGCGTCTCTTTCGAATGCGGTTCGCGACAGCCGCAAACCGCGAGGATTTCAAACGCTCCGATGAAGTGAGAGCAGCCGTGAATTGTTCAGCAGTCTGCCAGCGATCGAGTGGCGATCGCATCAGTGCTTTGGCCACAGCTCGCTCAACTTCAGGCGGCACTCCCTCCCTGGTTTCCGAGAGAGGAGGAGCACTTGAGACAAATCTTCTCGTGATAATTGCCTGTGGCGTCGCCCCGACAAAGGGAGGGATGCCGGCAATCATCTCGTATGTTACGCAGCCGAGTGAGTAGATATCGCTGCGTGCGTCAAGATCCTTGTCCGCCAGAGCTTGTTCCGGACTCATGTAGGCGGGGGTCCCGATCGCAACACCAGTGGACGTGAGGCGGTCACCCGCAGACTCGATAATTGCGCGGGCTACTCCAAAGTCGAGGACCACCGCTCCTGCCGACGACAATAGAATGTTGTCTGGTTTGAGGTCTCTATGAACGATTCCACTAGCATGCGCGTAAGTCATCGCGTCCGTAATCTCCGCGGTGATACGAATCGCATCCGGAATCGGAAGTTGCTTTACGCGGTCGATGTGCGCCCGCAAAGACTCTCCTTCCACGTATGTCATGACGTAAAACGGAAGCTCACCGATCTGGCCGGATCCGATCACTGCCGGGATTCGAGGATGGTCCAGGGCTGACGCAAGATCGATCTCGCGAAGGAATCGTTCAACGATGACAGCGCTTCCGATTTCCTGCCGCAGGACTTTCACGGCAACCCGGCTGCCGTCTCGGGTATCGGTACAGAGGTAAACCGTGGCCATGCCGCCGCGACCGAGCACACGCCCGACGGCGTAGTGCTCCCCAATTGTTTCGGGCAGGATCGGATCCTGACGAGGTTTCGGTTTGCCAGTCACACTTGTCAGTCTCGGGTTGGCGCGTCCTACAAATCACCTAGAATCGGCTACATATGTACCCGCAATGCGACAATAAATGCAACGAAAACCTCCCGCGTCGATCTCGGCGTGTGGTCGGGAAGGCTGATCCTCGTTTTAAATCCTGCTGAGAAGTTGAACGCCGATGCACCTGAGCAAAAGCGTTGGTCCTCGATGTGTCGCGCATCGCATCCGCGCGCCTGAAATTCTCCTGACTCTTGCGTCTTGGTCTGTAGGTACGCACTCTTGTGCTCCTCCCTCTCAGGAGCCGATGATGCAGGCGAGACATCTAACTGTTGTTGCTGTTGGTATTGCAGTCCTCTCAGTGGCGTGCGCCAAACCTGATCTGGTTAAGGCTTCGTCGAACAAGAGCGAGGCAACTATCGAATTGTATTGTCACGATGGCGGAAGCACTAACACCGATGTCCCGAACACGATTTACTGGGACTCAACGACCAAAAGCGTCACATGGTCGCTTACAAAAAAAAGTAATGTGACCGACCTCGTGATCGGGCCGAAAGATCCGAACGCGTGGCCGTTTGTAGATGCCACGTTTACCACTACGAACGGCCATTCTGTAAAGGGAAAGAGGCTCAAGACCGGCCTTCAGGGTGGGCTATATCAGTATCTCGTCAGGGGAGTCTGTACAAATCAAAATGGGACGAAGTACACGGTCGGGATTGACCCGGACATGATCATTCCCAAGACCGCCTTCGCATTCTGAGCCGGCGGTCCAGCTCTTCGGAAGGAGGGATAGACCTTCCGGACAGACTGCGAATGGCGCGCTCCTCTTCGCGATGGAGTTGGTCAAGGACCGCCCATCGATGACGTCTGCCATACGCGGACTCATCGTTTACAGTGACACTTGCGTCTCAGACAGGCGCCGACCACTGTTGTTCTCCATTCCCCCCTCTCAGGAGCCGAGCATGCGTGCCGGAGTTTTCTTCACTGTCGCGACAGGCGCAGCAACAGCCCTGGCGTGCTACAATCCTAAGCCGCCGGAAGAAATGCATCCTGTAGCCGCAATGCAGTCGGTCGCTATGCCGCCTCCGCCCATGGCACAGAAACCGAACGACGTAAGCGTAACCATAAACTGCCTCGACAATGGCGGCTTTTCGTTTGAAGTCGTCCCATGGCTTGCAAAAATTCCAGAACACGAAAAGTCCATCACATGGACCCTCTACAGCAATGAAAACAACAAGGACAAGATCGATTCCGTTAACATCGTCCCCAAAAACGACGCGACCTGGGCGTTCGATGAGAAGGACATCAAGGTGAAAAAAGGCGGCGTTACGGTGAAGCTCAAGAAAAACGCTGTGGCCGATTTTCTTTATAAGTACAACATCATGGTGTCATGCCACGGTTCCGTTATTCCCATCGACCCCGACATGATCATTCCCAAGGGAACATGAGGCTCACGTAGTGTCCAGCCCGGCGGAAGGCGCGACCGACCTTCCAGAATTCATTGGCCCGTACAAGGTCATCAGGATTCTCGGCGAAGGCGGGATGGGCACTGTCTACGAAGCGGCCGAAACCGGTCCAGTTCGCCGCAACGTTGCCGTCAAAGTGGTACGTGCTGGTTTCGGATCGCGTGAAGTTCGTG
>JBDUEH010000343.1:0-3469 GCA_040002555.1 Gemmatimonadales bacterium
TTCGTCCGGCTTACCAGCTTGGGCATATCGCGAGCGAGAACCCGGACTACAACGGGAAGAGCTTCGAGTCAATCGAGTCCGACCTGCAGCACGGATGGGGCAACGATCTTCGGTCGAAGCACGGCGACTGGGCGGCCGTTCGTCCGTACGCAGAGGAAGCGTATTCGAGTCGCAGCGCGGCGAGTGGCAGTTCAGTGACGGCGCGTGAAGCGATGAACAACTCGGTTGACAGTGGCGAGAATCTCGTTGATCGGGCGGCTGATACAACGCGCAATGTTGCCAACAAGGCGATCGATGTGGTGGACAACGTGAAGGATCGAATCGACGGAAATCCCGCTTCGGTTCCGGGCCCCGATTCTACGGATAAGCGACTGTAACAGTCGATTTGGGACAGTGAAGGGCCGCTCTCGAATGGGCGGCCTTTCTCTTTTCAGAGAGTCTCGCGGCCGATAACCGAATTTCTCTAGCTCCCGCCAGTGGCTTGCCAAGTACCGGCTATTTGAGACACCGCGAAGCGGCAGTGTCCGCAGGATGTAATTTCGCAAAAGCGAGGGACTTTCGCCTTGAACGCGGCGTTTTCATGATGCACGTTTGGAAAGTTGAAGCCCCGGTCCGACCAACATCTACCAACAAACATGACCCTCCCAGTCAAATCGTTCTTTTCGCTCGCGGCGGCACTCATCTTCGTAACGGCATGCTCAGACAGCACAAAGACTGCCTCCACTGACACGAAGGCCACATCCAATACGGCTCTGAGCGGTTTCGTCGACAGCTACTTCGATTCGACTTTCGCGTACCAGCCATCGTCGGGCACTGCCGCCGGATTTCACCAATACGACAGCAAGATCGAAGATCTCTCGGCTTCGACGATCACGCGGCGCGTCGGGACGCTCAAGTCCCTCCAGGTGCGTCTCGATTCGATAAAAACTACGCCGATGACCTCCAGCGACTTGGTCGATGTCGCCATGCTCGACGGCGCGATCAAATCGGAGCTCCAGGACCTCGAAGTCATCGGCTCGTGGAAGAAGAACCCCATGAACTACGTCGGAACTCCTGGCAACGCCGTCGATCTACTGATGAAGCGCAATTTTGCGCCGCCGGCGGAACGCTTGAAGTCCCTCACATCGAGACTGCGTGGAGTGCCGGCGATCATGGCCGCGATGAAGGCGAACGTCGTCAATCCGCCGAAAGAATTCACCGATCTTGCGGTGAGAATCGCCGGTGGATCGGTCGGCTTTTTCAAGAATGACGTCGCAATCTGGGCGAAGGGTGCCGCAGGATCAGACTCTGCCGCACTCCGCGAATTCACTGTCGCAAACGATGCGGCTGCCGCCGCGCTCGACGACGCCGCGAAATGGTTGAAGTCAGACCTGCTTCCGAAATCAAAAGGAAGCTTTGCGATCGGCGAAAAAGCGTTTGCTGACAAGCTCCTCTACGACGAGATGACGGACATTCCTCTCGACCGTCTCCTCGCGCTCGGCGAGGCCAACCTGAAGAAGGATCACGACGCATTTGTCACAACGGCGCAGCAGGTCGCGCCTGGGAAAACGCCGGCCGAGGCTATGGCGACGCTCGAAACGGACCATCCGTCGGCAGACAGTCTGATTTCGTCAGCGAATGCGACAGTCGATGGAATACGCCAATTCCTGATCGACAAGCAGATCGTGAAGGTTCCGTCGGAAGTTCGACCGACGGTTACCGAGACGCCGCCCTACGCGCGCGGCGGGAGCTTCGCGTCGATGGACAGTCCGGGCGCTTATGAAACCAGGGCGACAGAAGCCTTCTACTACGTTACTCCTCCGGAAAAAGACTGGGACAAAAAGCATACCGAAGAGCATCTCCGGTTGTTCAATCGCAGTGTGATGAATCTCATCACGATTCACGAAGTGTTTCCCGGCCATTTCCTTCAGTTCCTCTATAGCAAGGATTTTCCGTCAAAGACGAGGAAGCTGATGTATTCGTCGAGCAACGTCGAAGGCTGGGCGCACTATAGCGAGCAGATGATGGTCGATCAGGGTTACGGCAACGGGGATCCGAAGATACGGCTGGCGCAGCTCTCCGAAGCGCTGCTCCGCGACTGCCGTTGGGTTGTCGGCATGCGCGAGCACACGAAGGGTTTGTCGGTTGAAGACGGCGCGAAGAAGTACTTCACCGACCAGTGCTTTCAGCAACCAGCGAATGGCTACGAAGAAGCACGGCGCGGCGCGTATAACCCGACCTACCTCTACTACACGCTCGGAAAGCTCGAGATCATGAAGCTTCGCGGTGACTATGAAAAGATCATGGGAACAGCGTACAGTTTGAGCGCATTTCACACGGCGTTCGTAAAGCAGGGCGGAGTGCCGATCAAGCTCATCCGAAAGATCCTCATTCCCGGCGACACGGCGTCGGTTCTGTAAATGCTGTCACCCAGATTCCTCGGGCTGGCCGCACCGCTATTTGCTTCCATCGGTGCGTGCGCGTCCGCCCAGAGCGGCTCGACTCCCGGAGCGCAAGCCTCGGGGGTTGTGCCGTATTCGGCATATCAGATCTCCGAAGCCGATGTGCGCCGGGTTCTGTCGACGCTCGCCGCAGACTCGATGGAAGGCCGCTACACCGGAAGCCCTGGTGCTCTCAAAGCTGCGCGCTTCATCACGCGAGAGATGACATCGATTGGCCTCTCTCCCGCCGGCGACAACGGCTACTACCAGAAGGTCGCATACGAATCGAAGCAAGATTCGAGAACGGAGCCCGACCTGAAGGTTCTGGACAGCCTGGGCGCGCTCGCCGCGCTTCCTGTAGGCGCGCGGGTGATCGGTTACAACGTCATCGGTGTGATGCGCGGATCCGATCCGGTGCTTCGCGACCAGATCGTCGTGATCGCCGCGCACTACGATCACCTGGGCATCGGCAAGTCCGTAAACGGCGACTCAATTTTTAACGGCGCTGACGATGATGCGTCAGGAGTGACTGCTGTTCTCGAGATCGCGCGATCACTCGCCAGCAATCCGCCGAAGCGAACTGTCGTCTTCATGACGACCAATGGTGAGGAGCAAGGAATTCTCGGAACTCAGTGGTACGTTGCTCACCCGAAATTCCCGCTCGGGAAGATGGTGGCCGAGATGGAGGTAGAGATGATTGGGCGGCCGGATTCGCTAGCGGGCGGTGCGGGAAAAGCGTGGCTGACTGGCTACGACAGATCGACGATGGGCGACATGCTGAAGGCCGCCAACGTGCCGATCGTTGCCGATCCGTATCCGCAGATGCACTTCTTCGAGCGGAGCGACAATATCGTGTTCGCAATGATGGGAATCCCGGCCCACACATTGTCGAGCTACAATCTGCACAGCGACTATCACGCTGTGACGGATGACATCGACAAGATCGACTTTGCGCACGTCACGGCCGTGATTCGCGCTGGTGCTACCGCGGCAAGAATTCTGGCCGACGGTCCGGCGCCGGTATGGAAGGAAGGCGGAAGGCCAGCGCC
>JBDUEH010000344.1:0-3458 GCA_040002555.1 Gemmatimonadales bacterium
TATTTGTCCCCGGCGGCGGAATCGCAATCAAGGCGGCCAAGAAGTACATCGACACGAGAGCGAAGTAGCTGGAGGTCTGGCTGGCGGGCGGTGCTGCCTAAATGAACAGTCATTAGCTATGGCTATTCCAAGGTACTTGGCACATGTTCTTCGGACCTAACCCTCAAAATCCCAGGTAATGCCCGGAGGCATTATGTCGTGCACGCGTCTCACCTCATTGACGATGTTGCTCGTCGCCACCGTCGGCTCCCTTGGCGCAGCTCAGACCCCGCCGCCCAAGACGCACGCCGACTCCGTCGCCGCAGATTCTGCGGCGCCGAAGCACAGCAGGTTCGGCGGACTCATGAGCAAGGCGAAGCAAGTTGCCAGCAGTAAGGCCGGTCAGAAGGCGGCTGAGCTGGCGCAGAGCGACGCAGTTCAGGGAGCTGCGGTCGGTGTGGCGTGCACGGTCGTTCCAGGCGCTGCGGTTGCATCGGCAGTGACAGGCAAGGGTGCGTGCGTGAATAGTGGGCTGATGAGCGGATTGGTCTCCGGCAACCTCAAAGGAACAGCAGCATCCGCGGCGTCAGGCATGGCATCGAACGCCGCCGGCGGCACGGCTGCCAAGGTGTTGGGCAAGGGTGGAGTCACTGGCGCCGCTGCACGAGGTGCGCTGAGTGGCATGGGTGGAACCGGCGCGATGTCCAACATGGCAGCGCAGGCGGCCGCGATGAAAATCATGCAAGGCGGCGGGTCTAACGGTATGTCAGATGCGGCAGCCGCTGCCGCGGCGATGAAGATGTTGCAGGCGCAAGGCTTGTCGGGCGCTCAGGCCGCTGCCGCGATGCAGGGCATGGCCATGAATCCCGGAGCTTCCGGACTATCACCCGCGAACGCAGCAGCCGCGATGAACATGCTCAAGGGAATGAACCTGCCGGGCGGTAGCGCACCTGCAATGACAACGGCGGTTTTGCCCGCGGCTGCACCCGCAGCCGACATGTCCAAGGCTTACTTCGATGAGATCAACGGCAATGGTCACATGGTGGCCGGCCTGGTGTTCAGTCCGGGAACCGATCGCCTCAAGCTCGAATCGACACCGATGCTTCAACAGATCGCCGCGATGCTCGACAAGCACGGCAAGCTCAAGCTGCGAATCGAGGGCCACACCGACAACGTGGGAGTGGAAGAAACCAATCGCTTGCTGAGTGAAAAGCGCGCAAACGCCGTGAAGGCATCCCTCGTCGAAGACTACCACATCAAGGCCGACCGGCTCGACGCAAAGGGATACGGTGGCACCAAGCCGGCGTTTTCCAACGACACTCCTGAAGGCCGCTCGAGCAACTGGCGCATCGAACTCGTAAAGATGTAGAAACCCTTTGCCGTGTTGCGTGCGAACCCGCAACACGGCACCCACAAAAATCTGGACTGCATCCGAACCCGAACATATGTTAGGGTTCTTGCCCATCCCCCACCGTTCCGTGATTCACGAAGGAGAGCTCATGAGTTCCAGCTTGTTCCGCACGGCCCGCCTAGGTGCCGTCATTTCAATCCCGCTTCTGTTCGCCGCCGCCACGCCTTTCGCTGACGGCATGACGTATGACTTCGTGATGAAGACCCAGAGTACCCGCACCGGAAATAAGGAAACCGTGACGATGAGCGGTCACGGTGCGTATTCGGGCGATCAGGCGAGAATCGAGATCAGCGACGCCGGGCCGGCCGGTGCCGGCGGTATGTTCGGCGGCAAGGGCAGCTACTTCATCGTGAAGGGCGGTGGAAAGGAAATGTTCCTCGTCGATCCCAGCCAGAAACAATACATGGCATGGGACATCGCCGGCATGCTCGGCGGCATGAGCAAGATGATGGGCGCTATGGGCGGCATGGTGAAGATGCAGATGTCAGACATCCACATCGACGCTCAGGACATGGGCGCCGGCGAGTCAGTCCAGGGCTACCCGACGCGCCACATGCGCATGGTGCAGAACTACGTCATGACGGCGACCGTCTTCGGTCGGTCCAGCAAGACGACCACCGCTACCACCACCGATTACTACGTCTCTCCGACGCTCAGGATCGCGAACCCGTTCGTTTCAAATAGCCAGCAGATGGCGATGGCATCGGACCTTTTCAACAATCCGGATTTCAAGACCCAGATGATGGCAGCGATGGCGAAAATGCCGAAGGGAGGTGTTCCTCTCAAGACGATCACCACCGCCGTTTCGACCGACAGCAAGGGCAAGCAGGAAACGACCGTCAGCACGATGGAAATGCTGAACATGCACGGCGGCAGCGTTCCCGCTTCGGTGTTCGCCATTCCACGCGACTACGCGCTGGTCCAAATGCCGAGCATGAACATGACGGCGGGTGGGAATGGCGATGGAAAGAAGGGAGCGGACGCCGGACCCGCGCTGAACGCTGACTCGGTCGCGGCTGCTGCCAAGGCAGGTGCCGCCGAAGCCGCGAAGCAGGAAGTGAAGAATGCCGCGAGGGATGCTACCGCCAAGAAGCTACGAGGAATTTTCAAGCACTAGCCCGCTGAACCTTTCATCTTTGCGGGGTAGCCAACTTGGCTACCCCGCTTTGTATTTCAGCACCTCTCTCAATCGCATGTTACTCAGCGCATTCAGTCGCCTCATTCCGTTTCTTGTCCTCATCATCGGAGCCCTCGCGCTCTATCAATTCTACACTGCCCTGATGTTCCTCACTCAATCCATGTATGCGTTCGCATTGTTCAATGCCGTCTTCGGCTTTGCCGGCGTTGCGCTCGGTTGGGCGTTGTGGACGAATCGCAACAAATTGCGGCCGCCTGCGGCATGATCTCAGTGAGAGAATTCGCCCGACGCCATGGCTGACCAGACGCCAATTGCGGTTTCGGATCCGGCAGCGCGAGCCAGGGCACTCGCCCGGATGCTCGACTCCGCATTTCGAATTCCCGGAACCGGCGTAACCGTCGGCCTCGACCCTATCCTTGGCCTTTTCCCGGGCCTGGGCGATCTGGCTGGCGCTGTTGCCTCGGGATACATCGTTCTGACCGCCGCGCGCCTTGGCGCACCCAAGGCGGTCCTCGCGAAAATGTTATTGAACCTCGGCACCGATACTCTCGTAGGGTCGGTACCAGTGTTGGGCGATCTGTTCGACGTGGGATTTCGGGCGAATCTCCGGAACACGGAGCTGCTCGACCGTCATCTCGGGCAACCTGCCGCCACCCAGCGATCCAGCCGGCTCACTACCGCGGTAACGCTTGCAGCAATTGTTCTGCTCGCGGCCATTGCAGTGGCGCTTGCGATTCTATCGGTGAAGGTGTTGAACTGGCTCGTTCGATAGTTGTTTTCTGAATTCGAGACTTTTCAAAGAGGAACCAATGGCCGAACGCTACAACATGGTGAAAACAGGAATCGGTTTCGGGACGGCCTTGGCCATCGCGATTTCGTGGAGCGTCAACCACTCCATTCTCTGGGCGATCATTCAGGGAATTTTTTCGT
>JBDUEH010000345.1:0-3447 GCA_040002555.1 Gemmatimonadales bacterium
AATCAGCCATCAGTTGCAAATGCCTACGCCAGCCTCGACTCGTATGTGAAGCGAGTCAATAACGATCACGTCGGCGTTGTGAATAGTCTCGTGCTCGGCAACGATTCACTCAGACCGGAGCGCCAGCGTGAGGTCGAATTCGGCGCCGACATGGGCTTCATGCAGGATCGCATCAATCTCGAGGCAACGGTTTACTCGAAGAAAGTCACTGACGCGCTTCTCTCGCGTCCCCTTCCGACAAGCAGCGGTTACACGACAAAACTTGACAACATCGGAGAGATTTCCAACAAGGGCTTCGAGCTTCTGGCGAGAACGCGGAATATCAGTCGGCCCGACCTCCGATGGACGAGCACCGTTACGTACAGCAGAAACAAGAACAAGCTCGACAAGCTCATCGGCGCTCCGTTCACGCTCGGCTATGCCAACCGCGTAGAGCAGGGAAAGCCCATTGGATATTTCTACTCTGAGCTGCCAACGTTCAATGCCGCAGGAGGGGATTCCATCGGAGCTGACGGACTGATCGTGCGGAGCCCGGTCGCAACGCGAGTCTCGGGCAAGGTCGGAGATCCAAACCCCAAATGGCTCGGCTCATTCCTGAACGAAATTCAAATAGGAAAGCGAGTGCAGCTGCGCGCACTGCTCGACGGTAGTTTCGGTGGCGACGTTCTCAATTTTACCAAACGCACCCTCGATACCTTCGGCACGAGTGCTGAAGCGGCGCTCGAATTCCTGCCGGTGGGCGATCCGAAACGCGTTGTGCCTGGATATGCCAGATCGAAGCGATTCTTCTATGGCAACTACGCCGAGGATGGCACTTACGTGAAGCTGCGCGAGGTCTCGGCGACGTTCGATCTCGCGCCAAACCTCGCCCGTTCGGTGAAGGCCGCCGGACTGGCAGTAACAGTGTCTGGGCGGAATCTTCATACGTGGACCAAATACACGGGATTCGATCCGGAAATGAACTTGTTCGGCCAACTGACTGTCGAGCGCGGCAACGACTTCGGAACGTATCCAATTCCAAGGCAGTATTCGATCGGCCTTCGGGCTACCTACTAATGCATCCGACCATGACAAATAAATCCCTATACGCGTGTTTCTTTGCCGCGGCAGCGATGCTCAACGGCTGCAATCTCGACAAGACCAATCCCAACGCTCCAAGCCAGGGAACGATCCTCTCCAGTCGCGATGGTATCGTTGCTCTCGCAGTTGGGCTCCAGGGGCGATATGCAACAAGCATGGCGTATTTCATCTATCCCGGCGGTTTAATTTCCGACGAACTCGGCACTCCCATCGCTGCGCTTCAATCGTACAAGGACGCGGAAGTTGGCGCGCTCTCCGATACGTACGGAGCCGTTGAAGATCCGTGGACAACGCATTACCAGACGATAAAGAGCGCCGATGATCTCATCACCAACGCCCCGAGCGTCAACCTCGGCGACCAGTCACTCTCGGGAATCCTGTCGATATCGTATCTCCTGAAAGGCGCGGCAATGGGAGAAATGATCCAGCAATATCAGAAGATCATCGTCAATCCACGCGCCGCCACGCCGGTATTTGTTGACAGGGCGACGGCACTTGCATCGGTCCTGTCACTGCTGGACAGTGCCTTTGCACAGAACGCCCGCTTCACCACGCGGACCGAGTTCGATGCAAGCATCAAGGCCGCAGGCTTCAACGTAAAAAACACGATTCTCGCGATGCAGGCGCGGTATCAGCGCATGGCCAACAACTGGCCAGCGGCTCTTGCCGCTGCGAACGCTGCCGACACTTCGGTCGTGTCGTTCATGAACTTCAGTGATCAGGCAATCAACCCGGTGTTCGATTTGAGCTCTCGCTCGAGCTACATCAGGCCGCGCGATACGGTTCGAGTGATTGCTGAAGCGGGCGATGCTCGCATCGCGTTCAACATCACCGGCGCGACCGTCGCTGGAACCGTTCGGCCGATCAGGAGCTTCGCGCAGTATCCGGCGACGACTTCACCGATCGCGTTCTACTGGCCCGGAGAGCTGATGCTAATCAAGGCCGAGGCCTGGGCAAATACGGGCCAGCTCGCACTTGCCGGGCAGATGGTGAACTACGTAAGGACGCGTTGCGGTGGAGCAGCGAACCAGCCAAAGGCGTGCCTCCCTGCGCTTCCGGGTTCCGAGCTGACGACGCAAGCCCAGATCATCGCGGAGATTTACAAACAGCGAAAGTTCGAGCTGTTCGGAACAGGACTTCGTTGGGAGGATGTGCGCCGGCAGGGACTCGTTTCAGCGACATCGCCTTTTGCGAAGCGATGCTGGCTGCTGTATCCCAATTCGGAGAGGAATACTGAGCCGAACGTTCCTGCAAATCCGACTGATCCGCCGGCGAGTCTCTCCACCTGCCTGTGATCGCAGGTGTTGCAAATGAAATGAAGAGCCCGATGACAACCCGACGGGACTTCATCGCGACGAGCGGTGCGCTGATGCTTGTGGCCGCAGGATCTCCGGCAATTTTCAGCAAGAAGGAACACGACCTCGTGATTCGCGGGGGTATGGTCTACGATGGGACCGGCGCCGAAGGAACTGTGCTCGACGTCGCTCTTGCCGGTGGGCGGATCGCGGAGATTGCTCCTCGGATTTCATCGCGCGGGCGGGAGGAGATCGATGCTCGCGGGCTAGCAGTTGCCCCGGGATTCATCGACATCCACTCGCACGGCGATGGAAACATGAATGAGGATCCGCGTGTCGAGTCGGTGATTCGGCAGGGTGTGACGACTATGGTTGTAGGTGCGGATGGTAGTTCCAGCGCGACGGGTTCTCCCCGGAAGTCGTTCGCATCGTACTTCGCATCGATGGACAAGCTCGCGCCTGGACCCAACGTGGCGTCGATGGTCGGACTTGGTACGGTTCGCGGAGAGGTAATCGGTGACAAGGACCGTCCCGCTACAGCGGATGAGCTAAAGGCGATGACAGCGATGGTGGAGAATGCCCTTCGAGACGGCGCGTGCGGTGCGTCATCCGGGCTCGAGTACACGCCCGGCGCATTCGCTTCGCAGGATGAACTCATCGCGCTCTGTCGGCCGCTTGCGTCTCGTCGCCTTCCGTATGCGACGCACATGCGAAACGAGGATGACCGCGTAATCGAGGCGATCGACGAGTCAATTGCTGTTGCTCGTGGAGCTGGGTGTCCGCTTCAGATCTCCCACCTCAAGACCCAGGGGCCACGAAACTGGTCCAAACTCGACCAGGTATTTCTGCTTGTTGAGGCCGCGCGCGCTGCGAGAACAGACGTTGCTTTTGATCGCTATCCATATGTGGCCTACGCGACGGGCCTTACGAATCTGTTTCCAGTCTGGAGCAGGGACGGCGGAATCGACGGATTCTTTGCCCGTCTCAATGACTCATCAGTGGCGCCCCGCATTCGACAGGAAATGCTGGCGAAGGTCGAGCTGATAGGCGGCTGGGACAACGTGCAGATCTC
>JBDUEH010000346.1:0-3447 GCA_040002555.1 Gemmatimonadales bacterium
CCCCTCGCGAACAAGCAAGTCACCGAGCTTCTCGGCGATGATGGCTGGTGCTGTCAAGCTTTCTTGTCTCCCCGACGAGATCGTCGCCTGCTTTTTCGCGAAGCGGACGAACCAGATGATTCTGTGGGGGAAAGACGCGGAACGAGGGAAAAGGTTACGCTGGAGTCGAGCTTTGCCGAGAGCTTTGGTCCAATGCCACGAACCCGCTGGAGCTCTTTCAAACTTCCGAATGGACCGAGACTGTCACGATCGGCGACGATCCGATTTGCCATGGCGGGGCCGATGCCGCGGAGTGACTCAATTTGGTCTGCGGATGCTATATCGAGATCGATTTTGGAGGATACTGGCGCGATTTCAACTTTGGTTACCGCGCGGCCTTTGCTTTTCTTTGGCTTCTTTCCCTTCGACTTCTTTCCCGATTTGCGAGCCGATTCGACGGCGTCGATCTGTGCGTCAATTGCTGCGCGCGCATCCATATCGGCCGGAGCGTTACTCCCGACAGCTCTCGCCACGCGCATTCCGCCGCCGAGCACGATGACAACGCCGAGGAAGAGGAGGGCTTTTCGTTCGCCGGGGGTGGGCATCCGGAGAACTTATTCCCCATTGCCCGATCGCTTGGACCGGATCGCCGCATGTGTCATCAGCTCCGTTCGCCGGGACACAAAGCAGAACTACCGTTTATCGCAGCAACGCCTCCGCCACATCTCCCACAATCGACAATGACTTCGCCGAGATCTTATCGAACGTATCTGTCGGCCGGTGATGGAAGGGATAATCGATGTCAATGACGTCGATCACCCTCATGCCAGCTTTGATGAGCGGGACGTGATCATCGGTGACTCCGGAATTCTGTACCGGAAGAAACACGTCATCGTGCCCCAGGTCCTTCGCCGTCTGCCAGACCCGATCCACTACTTCGGGGGCCGCATCCATGGAGATGGGCTCTTTCTTGATCGCGAGATCTGAGTCACCGATCATGTCCCACAAGACGCCGAAGAGGGGCTTGTAACCGGGATCGACAGGATGCGCCGCGAAGTACGCCGATCCGATGAGAACGTCTGCGAGCTTTTCATCGAATGCCCCATAATCTTCCCCGTCGACGAACAGGAGATCCACGCCCTCGGCCGGTGGGTTCTTCTTCAATGCATCTCCGAGCGCGATAAAAAGTCCCACGCCCGACGCACCGTCGTTTGCACCAGGCATCGGGAGCTGCCGATCCCCAAGATTCTCTGCCTGATCGCTGGTCGGACGCGTATCCCAGTGCGTCACATACAGAATGTGGTCGCTCGAAGCAGGTTTGAACCGTGCGATGATGTTCCGCATCGGCAGCGACTTGCCATCCTGCGTCACGTGAGTCCAGCTCTGGACGATCACTGTGTCGGCGCGCTGTTTCATCTGTTGAATGATCCAGTCACCAGCGCGCTGAGCAGCCGGCGTGCCGGGGACGCGCGGGCCGAAATCAAGCTGCGCCTTCGCATATCCGATCGCCGCCTGGCCGTCGAACTTGCCGGCATTTTGCTGGCGATCGCCGCGGCAGCTCGATAGGAGCAGGAGGCAGGTTGCCAGCCCGACGACTCCTCCATTTCGCTTCGTCGTGATCCGCGACTTCAAGTTGGTCACTTCAGATCTCCACCAAAGAATTGTAGATGCAGAACGGCGCTCAATACGGTTTGCGTGAAATTGCGATTCAAATTCTTGTCGAAGCTCTCGACGCGCGAAAAAACAAAACTCGACGAGAGATTTTCAGCGACATCAGTATCGGCGCTGAAGCTGAACGCGCGTCGGCCATTGTCAGTCAGCCGACTTTCCCTGCTCAACGCCAACGGGTTCAGGACGAAGTTATTGCCATGCGTGTTCTGGTAGCTGACCCGGGTTCGGATATCGCTCCTCAGCTTCCAGTCCGGTGGAACGGCCCACGGTTTTGCGAGCTCGACGTTGATGTCGCTGTTCGCGTCTTTTGAGCTGAGTCCGGGCCGTTTTACACGACGCTGTGAGAATGCGTACCCCAGATTCGCCGAAAGTGGCTTCGCTCCCGCAAATACAATCGCCAGACTCGCCGGGTAGCTCCTGACGAGCGTCTCGGCCCTGTCGATGAGGGATTGCGGAAACCCCTGGACTGTGCCGTCCGTCGTGACTGTCTGGACAGTGATGAACTCGGGCTCGCGTGTATTAACCTGCCGCGTCTGCACTGCTCGCGCACTTCCACCGACCGTGGAGATAACCCTCCGGAGACGATCGGGCTTCATGCTCCAGCGGAGCGACAGGTCTGGAAACACGACCTGCGTCCCGTCCGTTATCGCTTGAGTTTCATCTATCCGCCGCGTCCAGTTCCGCGCGCTGATCAGCTGGTATCGATTTGCGATGCTTGCTCCCAGCGGCAGAAGTATGGTGTGATTGGCCGACAGCTGATTGATCAGCCCCGCACTCGTCGCAGGACTGCCGCCAATCTCCTTGAAGCGATCTATGCCGCCAAACGCAAACTGATACGACAATGGCGCCGAGAACGGGCTCTCGTCGAACACCGAGATAAGACTTCTATTGTAGTTGACATCGATCGGCTGCACTGTCGTCAGCATTCGCCTCATGAAACTCGTGCTGTCGAAATACAGCTCGGCCGCGCGAGGAAGATCGAGAGTCATACCGGCGGTTGTCGTCTGCGAGCTGCCGAGGCGGCGCGGAAGCTGAAGGCTGTTGACCGAATCCTGAATACGGAGAAAGCTCAGCGTATTTGGATCGCGCAGCATGTTGTATGAGCTTCCAAAATCCAGTCGGGGCCGCACCCAAGCCGAGAAACTCGGCGAATATGTGAATCCGGCCTGAACGTCGCGCTCGCGCTCCAGCCCGGCGTCAGCACCGAATATTCTCTGTCGATCTGTGCCAGTGATAATTCCCAGCGGCGTGTTGTCGCCGTACCCGCGGAGGTCGCGAATCGAGTTGAAGTCGAAACGACCGGTCAATGTCTTCGACGGACGAAGCTGGAACGACGTCCCGTTGCGCCATGTGCTTGTGAGCCCGGCAATGCGGCGCGGAATATCGTCGAACGCGGCCGCCGGTTTCAGGAACGCAGAGCGATCGTCGCTCCCTCTGCTGAATAGGCTCGTAAGATGGACCTCGGCCGGGGCCCATCGAGACAGCTCTGGCAACAGGGCACGAGAGAGGTTGTAGTCCAGACCGAGAGTAAGGTTGCTGGCCTTGCCGTCGGCATATTCGCTTCGCGCGCGACCGGACGTGTATGTGCCGGCAAAAGACAGGTTATTGAGTAGCGGAGCAAAGCGCGAATCTTCAAGCGGAGTAGCTCGCGCGAGACCAAAGGTCACGGACGTCGCAGCGGATCGCGGTGTTCTCAATCCATCGACTACATCGCCCTGGATATCTGTGCGTGAGACGAACAGCGGATCGCTGGAAGCGCTCGCGTAGTTGAACGAAACAGGAATCGACACGTTCAGG
>JBDUEH010000347.1:0-3445 GCA_040002555.1 Gemmatimonadales bacterium
TTGACACTATCTGTAGCGCGACACAGGAACGACAGGATGCCGTCACCGAGTTGCTTCTGCAGCCACTGGATGTGATGGTCGTCATCGGCGGTTTCAATTCGAGCAACACTATCTCGCTCGCGGCGCTTTCCTCGGAGAAGGTCTGCACGTATCACGTGGAAGATGCGTCGGCGATCGACCCGGTCACTGGAACGATCACGCACCGGCCACCGGGGTGGAAAGAGGATGCGGTTGAAGTGGGCTGGTTGAAGCGGCCCGGACCGGTTGAGGTCGGAGTCACTGCCGGAGCGAGCACGCCCAACAACAAGATCGGAGACGCGGTTGCGCGAATCTTCGCGACGAGAGGAATTGGGATCGACGAGATAAAATGACCCCTCTCGCGTAACACTGCTGTCACTTCATAGCCGGCCAGTCTTCATGATTGCACCGGCGATTAACATTCCTCTGTGCGTTCGGCCCGAAACTTGTTATGGTGGTTGGTGTATAAAAGGCAAGGAGTTTTCAAGTGGAGGTAGTGATGGAGCACTATGGAGTGCCCGCTGCATCTGATCCCCAGGTAAGCGGGCCGGAAAAGGTGGAGGATGTTCTCAACCTCGGCGCATGGTTCCAGAAGGGTTGGAATGGAGCAGCAGCGATCGGGGAGAAGGGAACTGATCTCATCGCGGGAATGTTCGATCGTCTGCTCGAAGCAGACGCACTTGGATACGACAACGACGGAGACCAACCGGAAAACTGAATTCGTCAGACTTGTAAGAAAAGAAACGCCGCCCATTCGGGCGGCGTTTCTTTTTTCTGCAACTCAAGGATAGGAGCTGCTGCAGTTGCAGTTTCGGATGTTCTCATCGAATGCCCAACTGCTCGAGCAGCACCCGAACCGCCGCATCGAGCTGCGAATCGCGACCGGAGTATCCTTCCCCTAATGGACGCGTAACCGGCACATCTACCGGACGCGGGTTGTTCTCCATGTCCTTCCCATCAGCTCCGCGAATTCTCGTTGACGGAAGTCGCACCGTCGAACCGTCGATGAGTCCCACGTCGGACGTATACACAATCCATCCGGCCGTTGGCTCGCCTACGACTTTGCCTAGCTTCATCGCCCGATAGCCCTCCGTGAAATCCTCCGCGTCGCTCAACGAGTGCATGTTCGTGATGAGCACCGTCGGCAGTTCCAGCGAGCGTTGACCGAGTTGGGTTCTTGCCTGGGTGGCGGGTTGGTCACGGCTCTGCATCGTAAGGAACCCGCGCCGGGTAAAGATGTCGAGCGCGTACGAATTGACGAAGCCACCGTTGTTGTTTCTCACATCGACCACTACGCCGGATCGCGCCGTGTTTTCTGCGTCGAGATCCGCCTGCAGCTGGTCGAGTGAACCAGATCCCATGTCGAACATGTGTACATAACCAAGTTTGCCGCCGCTCGCTTTCAGAACATAGGCGCGCTGCTCTTCAACCCATCCACGGTAAAGCAGTCGCTTTTCAGACGCCTGACTGACGGGGAGAACCGAAGCGTCGTATGACCCGTTGACACCACGCATCGCCAGGGTCGTCTGCTTGCCCGTTCGATACGAGAGAAGCTCATCGACGTTGGTGTGCTGTCCAACCGTGGTTCCATTCACCGCCATGAGGTGATCGCCGATCTTGATTCGCGTTGCAAGCGCTGCGGAGCTCAACGGAGTTATCTCAACGATCCTGAGCGATCCAGTTTTCTCATACTCGCCGCGATCGAAGCGCAGCCCGAGGCGCCCAGTGTACGGCTGTTGAGCCGCAGGACCGTTGACCCCCGAATGCGATGAGTTGAGTTCACCAACCATGAGTTGCATATCGCGACGCATCTCGTCCGGCGTGCGCGAGCCCGCGACCTGTGCGCCGTAAGTCTCATGCGCAGCGTTCCAATCGACGCCATTCATGTTCTCATCGAAAAAATTGTCTCGCAGATAACGCCAGGCCTGGTTGAACGCGACCATCTTCTCTTTCGCGAAGTCCACATCCATCTCTGCGTTTACCCCGAGCGATCGGGTGGCGCGGCTCTCAACGTTGGCGATGTTGATGCGGCCGTTCTCGAGGTACCAGATCTCCTTTCCATCGGGCGACCATTGCGCGCTATTCTTGTTGCCGGAGGTTGAGGTGATCTGTCGCGCTATGTGTTCGTCGCGTAGCAGCTCGTCGATCGGATACACGTAGAGATTCTGCTGTCCCGCCGCGCCGGCGGTGAGAAGAACGTACTTGCCGTCGGGACTCAGTACTTCGGAGTTCACGTCAACGCCAACCGGTATCGAACTACTGCGCTGGCGAATTCCCTCAAAGACTATTTCGGTACGCTTTGCGGGCTTCTTCGATACTGCGCTGTCAGTCGCCGGCTTCGTTGAATCTCGCTTCGCCGAGGGTTGCTCCGGTTTCTTCTGCTGCGCCGTATCGACCGGGCGCTGAGCCGGATTCACCTGCCGCTGCGGCCCCTCGGCCGGGAATAGCTCGCGAAACTGGTCTTCGCGAAAACGCGGGGTGCGTGGGATCAAATCCACGCGAATGAGCTGGCCGGGTTCGGTACGCTGAGTTGCGTCGGTGAGGAGGAACGTGCCATCAGGCGCCCACGAAATAGTTCCGCTGAACGCTGTCGGCTGAAAGCTCACCGGTCGTCCCTCGCCTCCATCGGCACTGACGACGAACACATTCCCGAACAGCTTTGCGCCGGCTGGCGCGAGGTAAGCTATCCAACGACTATCGGGCGACCACGAAATACCGCGTTCGGAGAGAAATGGTGGTCGATCGAGAATAGCTGACGCGACTTTGCGGTCGGCTTTTGTCGCCGGGTAGAAAACTCTCAGCTCTTTCGCGTCGTGAACGTATGCGATGCTCTTGCCATCGGGGGACCATTGGGGCGTTACATCACCGCCGGGTCCGCGGGTTAGCTGAGTCTCGGCGCGCGACGCGAAGTCGTAGAGAAAGAGATGAGACACGCCATCACGGTCGCTCGCGTAAATAAGCCGCTTGCTATCGGGCGACCAGCGGAGTTGACCTTCAGCTCCCGCGGTGTTCGAGACCCGGGTGGCATCGCCTCCGTCTTTCGCGGAGGCAGCGAAGACTTCGCCGTGAACGAGGAAGGCAACTTTCCTGGCGTCGGGCGAAAGCGCGAGATCGCGGATGCCGCTATTGAGCACGATATGATCGAGTGAGTTGCCGGCAGGAGCGCCGCGAAGAGCAACCGGAACCTGCTTTGCGGAATTGGTCGCGCGGTCGTAAACCCAGATTCCAAAATCACGCTCGAAGACGATTGAATTGCCGTCGCTCGAAATGGCGGGCCATAGCACGCGGCCTGAATTGAAATTCGTAAGCTGCTTCGCTTCGCCTCCAGAGATGGAGCGCGTCCAGAGATTCTGATTTCCGGTTCTGTCGCTGACGAAATAGAGATTTGCGCCGTCGCTTGACCACATCGGCCATTCGCTCTTCGCGC
>JBDUEH010000348.1:0-3445 GCA_040002555.1 Gemmatimonadales bacterium
TTATAGGCGAGATTCGTTCGATCGAACCCGGTGATGATCGTCTTCGGATTATCGAGCTTGAGCTGCTTGCAGATGTCTTCGCGGACTTCCGGAGTCGCGGTCGCCGTCAACGCAACTGTAGGCGGCTCGCCAAGTTTCTTTCTCGCCTCGGCCACTCGCAGATAGCTGGGCCGAAAATCGTGTCCCCACTGGCTGATGCAATGCGCCTCGTCGATAGCGAGGAGACTGACGCCGATATCAGAAAGTCGATTCGCGACGTTTCCGAAATCGAATCGCTCAGGCGCCAGATAGAGGAGCTTGATCTCGCCACGAGCGGCTCGTGTGAGGCGATCGGAAACCTGCGCCGATGTCAGCGTGCTATTGATGAACGCCGCGGGGAGATTGCGTGCTTCGAGCGCATCGACCTGATCTTTCATTAACGAGATCAAGGGCGATACCACTACGGTCAATCCTGGAAGAATCAGCGCGGGAATCTGATAGCAGACCGACTTGCCGCCCCCCGTTGGCAACACGACCAGCGTATCCTGGCCGGCGAGAACGGATTTGATCGCCATTTCCTGGCCGGGGCGAAACTGGTCGTACCCGAACGACGCCTTGAGCGCCGCTCGCGCCTGTTCCATCGTGGGACGCGTCATTACAACCAATCTAAAACAGGCGAGGTACCTCCCTAGCGGCACCATATCGCTCGACAGCAATCGAAATGCGCTCGATGACCTCAGATGCTTCGATCGTAGGCATCACGTGCCACTTCGGAGCCCGGTTGGACGGGTCAGGAGGCGCACCCGCCGGCGTGTATCGATCGACCCACAAATCCGAGTACGCGTTCCACGGGCCTACTCGCCACGGATTGGTGTGTCCGTAGACGCCGACAACCGGAACGCCGAGTGCGCGAGCGATGTGGACGGGGCCGGTATCAGGAGCGACAACGAGACTACTGCCATTTAGAATCCACGCGAGCCGCCTGACGGAGTCGCCCATCGCAACCTCGATTTTCGCTGATGCACGTTGGACGATCTCGTCTGCGATTGTCCGTTCGCGATCTCCCGGGCCACCCGCAAGGACGACGCGAAAACCAAAATCGCGGTCGAGAGCATCTGCGACGGAGGCCCACCGTTCGGGAATCCAGTCCTTCTTAAATGAAGCGCTGGCGGGAATGATCGTCGCGACCGGCCGATTCTTGAATGGCGTGAAGAATCTAGACTGATCGCTGCGCTCTTGATCAGTAAATCGAATACGCCAATCGTGATTCACGACCGGAACGCCGACATAGTTCGCGAATTCCATGAACATGTCTGCTGTGTGCGACCAAGGTCCGGCCGGAAGGTGTTCATTCGATGCCAGGTGAACGCCTTCGAATGATCTTTCCCTGCCAAAACCTACGCGTCGTGGTGCGCGACGGAGAATCGTGGGCCACACACTCTTCATGTAGACGTTGAGATTGAACGTGATGTCGGGTTTTGGCGTCGAAGCGAGCGCGGCACGAAGCTGTCTCACCCCGCTGAAACCGTCGTGTCGCCTAAAGACGACCACTGCGTCAATCGATGGATGTCCTGCGAGAATTCCAGACGGCATGGGCTCGACGACCCAGGTGATATGCGAGTCCGGACTAGCGTCCTTGATCGCGTTCACCAGCGGAAGCCCGTGGACTACATCGCCAAGGCCCGAGAGTAAAACGATTCTGATGTTGGGCGGGACGTCGCCCTTGTGACGGAGCATCAAAGTCCCCGAAGGAATTCACGATACCTGTCAGCGATTTGGCGAATGTGAAATGGTTTCGCGGCTTCGTAGCACGCGTCGCTCATTCGGAAACGCAGGGCGGGATCTTCGCCCAGCCACCGGATCATCTGCACGAAATCATCCGTAGTGTGCGCGTACATCACCGTCTCTCCGTGACGACCGTACTCCAGATATCCGCTTTCCGGAGTGAGCACTGACGGAATTCCAAAGCTCATATAGTTGGTGAGCTTGTTCGCACAATTGAACCGGAGTTTGTTCTGGTCCATCCGATAGGCAAAGCCGATATCGGTAGCCATGTAGGTGTCGATGAGTTTCTGAAAACCGCCCGGGCCTTTTCGCGAAATGTTATTGATCACTTCGTATCCGGTCTTTTTCGCGAGCCTGTGATTCGCTGCCCAGGTGTCCGGAGTCGAGATGAAGCCAATGACCGGCGAGACCGTCCGTTTTGGAATCCGTAGATTCTCGAAGTTGCAGTGATGATGAGGGATCTCGACCGCGGTGACCCTGTGCGTTAGTTGGAGATGAATCGCCTGCGTCAGGTTAGCGCCGATAAACGCGTCGAGATGGGGCGCGCCGCAGCGACTCGTCCATCTCGAATAATTGTCGAGGACATCGAAGACCTGCTTGACGCCTTTTCTCCTGATGTTTTCAAGAGTTCGGCCCCCGGGAATACGCTTGACGTAAACGACGACCTGATACCGGAGTGCCATATCCTCGGTTAGATCGGGCAATGGGACGGTATCGCACCCGAGCTCCAGGGCAATCTGTCTTCCACGAATTTCGGCTGTATCCATTCCAGCCGTCTTGTAGACGAAAAGCGTCTTCGGGATGTGGCCAGTCACGTCATGAAAAAAGAGTCACGGTTCGAACATAGCGAATTTCACCCGATACCATTCAACACGCCTTCCCATCGGTCGAGCATCGTGTCCAGTGAAAACATCGTCAATGCGCGATTTCTTGCGACAACGCCTGTCTCGACTTGCAGGCGTTTCGAGTCCAATAGAGAGTTGATCGCCCTGATGATCGACGCTTCGTCGAATCCTGTGACAACTCCAGCCAGCCTTCCCGTTTCATCGACACCAAGAGCTTCCTCCGAACCGCTGACCGGAGTGCTTATGACTGGAAGTCCAAACGCCATTGCTTCGAGCATCGCGTTGGAGAGACCTTCCTTGTCTGACGTGAGCACGAACACGTCGAGGGCATCAAGAACGTCGCCCTTGTTTTCCCGGTGTCCGATAAAATGAATTCTCTCGCGATTTGGAATCGCCTGTGACTGTCTGATCAGATCCAGTCGGTCCGGACCGTCGCCGGCAATCACGCAATGCACATCGGACGGGAGTGCGGCAGCGATACGCAGCAGCCTGTCAACGCGTTTTTGTTTTGCGAGCCTCGCCACCGTTCCGATAACTCTGGCGTCAAGCGGTATCCCGAGTTGCTCGCGAAGCGACCCCCGCGGCGCCTGTCGCTCGGGCACAATCACGCCGTTGTGAATTACGCGCACATTGTCAGCGCCGAACCCCTCAAGATTTCTGAAAGGCGGCGCCATCCGTTCTGCGTTCACGACAACGGTGTCTGTCCAGTGACGCAATGCGTACCGGTATTTTGCGCTCCTCGGCGTGTCGCTTTCCAGTCCAACCCGGGCCACGACTCTTTTTGCTCCGACTCGTTTTGCTGCTCGCGAAGCGAAAAACAATTTCTTCCACGTGCC
>JBDUEH010000349.1:0-3422 GCA_040002555.1 Gemmatimonadales bacterium
CAGAGTGGCTGCACCGATCCACGTCCATCCGATGTTGAGTGCGGCGAGCCTGTCCGCGGCCAGGCGCCATTGCCCGTTGAGCGCACGTACGGCCGACCAGACTATGATTGCCGCGAACAGCCACTGCGCGGCGAGGAACGCGCTACGCCGGATGCTCGGCAAGAACCTGCTTGTAGATACCCGCGTACTGTCTCGCTGCTGATTCCGGCGCGAACGCCGATAACGCAAACATGCGTCCGGCCTTCCCGAAGTCTCGTGCCTCGGTGGGATTGTCGAGAACGCGGTCGAGCGCCTTCGCAAGTTCCATCGGATCGCCTGGCGTCACCAGAATACCCGTCATGCCGTCTTGAACGACATCGGTGAGACCGCCAGACCGGAAGGCCACCACCGGCGTCTCACACAACAGCGCTTCAGCAGCCACAAGTCCGAGGCCCTCATCGGTTGACGGGACAACCAGTGCCGTGGCTGACTGATAGAGGCGGACGAGATCAGACTGTTTCAACTGGCCCATCCAGGCAATGCGATCGGCAACACCAAGCTCGGCAGCAAGCGACCGGAGCGTGGACTCGAGCGGACCCGCGCCAGCTACATCAAGCAACGCATGTTGACGCATTTTCGCGAGAGCACGGATGAGGTGCTCCAATCCCTTCTGCCTGTTCAACCTTCCGGCAAACAGGAAGCGCTGCGTCTCACGAAAAGCGCCAGGAACGAAGCGCTCAGTGTCGACAGGCATCGGAGCAACCGCCGGCCGCTGAACGGAAATGAGACTCGCGACTTCCGATGACAACCAGTTCGACACCGTCGTGACTTTCGCCGACTGATTGACGACGCGTCGAAACAATGGGCGGCTCATGCCGACCTTCTTTGCCAGTCGTACGTCGGTTCCGTGTAGTGTAGTAACCAGCGGCTTATGCGAAAGCGAGGAGAGCCATGTACCAACTACGCCACTGGGAAACCACCAATGCGAATGAATGAGATCCGGATTGAAACTGCGGCGAGCGCCAACCGCGCGAACAAAATCGGATCCAAAAAATCCAACGAGAGCGAGTCGTGCGCTCCATGAGGTCGCGACGTCCTGCGCCATGTTCCCGGTGTACGCCAGCTTCTCGTACCTCCTCGGCGCATACCTGAAACGCTCGACCGAAATACCGTCGATGACTTCCTCAGTTGGTATCCCGTCAGCCGCCGGAGCCACGACATGAACCTTGACATCTTCGTCGCGCAGCGCGATGGCGAGGCGGAGGAGAAACGATCCGGGCGCGTCCCCGGAAAATCGAGGGAACGAATGTGTCAGAAAAAGAACTTTCACAGTTAGGGCTTGAGTATCGTGTTCGAACCGTGGGCAAGCTCTTCAATGCGAGCGCGCAGCTCTCGCGTTTCCGCACGCTGCGCGGCGACGAGCTCGCCGATGAAGCCGGTTGAGAAGAAGACGCTGCCAAGTATGAGGCATGTCTGAATCACGGTCCAGATCGCGCGAAGGCCTTCACCCTTCACGAACAGAAATACGAGAGCGATGATACCGGCAACGACACCGAGCGTGAACAGTGCGGCGCCGAGCATGCCGAACAACAGGAGCGGCTTCTTTGCGAAGCGAAGCTCGAACCACACGGCAAGCATGTCGATGACACCCACTGGAATTCTGCCGATGCCGAACTTCGATTTGCCCGCGCGCCGCGGATACAGAGGTACAGGCACTTCCGAGACGGTAAAACCCTGGGCGACGGCGACGACGATCATGTACCTGTGCCAGTCGGGACGGGCAGGTATCGCTTCCATCACTTCGCGGCGATACGCTTTTACCGAATTCAGGTCGCTGACGGGAACCTTGAACAGCGAGCGGCTCAGTCGATTGTAAACGCCGGACACAAATGCCTTCTCGTATTCTCCCTGCTTATAGCCGGTCACGATGTCTGTCGAACCATTGAGAATCGGTTCGACGAGTCGAGGGATATCCTCCGGCCGGTACTGCAGGTCTGCCGGATAAAAAACCAGGACGCTGCCCCGCGAATTCAGGTAGCCGGTGCGGAGAGACTCGGCGATTCCTCTTCGCGCGCGGTGTCGCACTGCGTGCAGGAATGGATACTTGGCGGCGAGTGTCTCGAGAACTTCCCAGCTGTTGTCTCTGGATCCATCGTCCACGACGATGAGCTCGTACGCGCCTGACGTTGTCGCGAATGCGACCGCAGCCTGTTCGACAAGAGTCGGGAGGTTCTCTGCTTCGTCGTTTGCCGGGATGAGCACACTCACGGTCGGTATCCGTGCGCCGCGTGAATCCCCGGGTGGTGACAGGGACACAATCGAATCGGGGTCCGCTATCTCTGGCCGGCTCGCGGTCATATCCGCTTGCGCATTCTCGCCGACAATACTCCGAGTTGATCGCGGTACTTCGCGACGGTGCGCCGGGCGATCTGAACGCCGCTCTCGCGCAGGATGTTGACGATCGCCTGATCGGTGAGCGGATGCTTGGGATCTTCATCCTGCACCAGCTTCTCGAGCTGCGCCTTGATGCCGCGAGCCGAGACGTCGTCACCATCGGACGTCGCGAGGCCTGAGGAGAAGAAGAACTTCAGCGGTAGAACACCACGCGGCGTCTGGACGAACTTCTCGTTCGTCACGCGACTCACCGTGGACTCGTGCATGTTGATCACCTCGGCAACTTCGCGCAGCGTGAGCGGCTTGAGGAACTGCACGCCTTTCTCGAAGAATTCGCGTTGTCGATCGACGATGTAGTTCATGACCTTGAGCATCGTCTGGCGACGCTGCTCGATGGCCTGAATCATCCAGTTCGCGGAATTCAGCTTGTTGGAGATGAACTCCTTGTTCTCTCCGTCGAATTTCTTCTTGTCGCGAGCGATCTCCTGATACGCCTTGCTCAGGCGAAGTCGCGGAAGATTTGCATCGTTCAGAAAGATGTGGTAGTGCTGGTCGATCTTGTCTACAATGAGATCCGGAATGATGTAGTTCTCATCTCCAGACCGGAATCGCAGGCCTGGTTTCGGGTCGAGCTTGGCGATCTCATCCGCTGCCTTTTGTACATCGCTTGCGCTAATGCCGAATCGCTTCGATATCTCGCTCCAGCGATGGGCAATCAGCTCTTCAAAACAATCGCGAACGAGGCGGTACGGAACCGATTGGGTGAGCCCTGCGTCCTTGAGCTGCAACAACAGGCATTCCCGCAGGTCTCTTGCGCCAACGCCGGGCGGGTCGAGCTCCTGGACGGTGTCCAGCATCTGCTCGCCTTCAGCAATTGTATAAATCGGAAGCTCGCTGAAGTCACGATCCTCAAGCTCTGCCGCCTGGGATATCATGTCATTCACCGAAGCGATGATCTCTTCGATCGGCGATGCCAGGTATCCGTCGTCGTTGATGTTGCCGAGGAATTCGTCGGCGAGAAGCATCTGCCGGGGATCGAGCTCGAGAAG
>JBDUEH010000350.1:0-3412 GCA_040002555.1 Gemmatimonadales bacterium
CATCGTACGGACACTCGAAGCGCTCGGTAAATCGCAAACGCTCCATCGTGTCGGCAAGAATTACGACGCACTCGCCGTCGCCGTCGGCAAACGCGGTCCCGATCGCATCGGTCAATCGCGCTGCGACATCGTCCGAAATAGCGAGCCGGTCAACGACAACCAGAACTTCGCTCACTTTCGTGAGATCTATCTTCGCCGAATCCAGCTCGTCGAGATGCATCACTGCACCGTTCGCAAACACGCGCAGAAATCCCTGCGCGCGGAGATTTTCGATTACGACCTTGTGGGTGACCTTGTCGGACAGTCTCAGCGGAAAGGAAACGTAGAATCGCGTACCCGCCGCAAGCCGCAGTATCGTGTCGGCGACTGACTGAACCGTGTCCGGTTTGATCTCGCGGCCGCAGACCGGGCAGTGCGTGTGTCCGACCCGAGCCCAGAGAAGGCGCAGGTAGTCGTAGATCTCTGTTGCTGTCCCGACAGTCGAGCGAGAGGTTTTGGTTGGATTGCTCTGCTCTATGGCGACGGCTGGCGAGAGCCCCTCTACCGCGTCAACGTCAGGCTTCTCCATCCGGTCGAGGAACTGCCGGGCATACGCCGAGAGCGACTCGACGTACCTCCGTTGGCCCTCGGCGTAGATGGTATCGAACGCCAGGGAAGACTTGCCGGAGCCCGACGGGCCAGTAATGACGGTGAAGGTGCGGCGGGGAATCTCGAGGTCGAAACCCTTGAGGTTATGCTGCCGTGCGCCGCGAATGACGATGCTCTCTTTCACTCACTGAATCTATAGAGAGGCGCTGGCCGAACAAACACCGAGAACAAAAGGACGGCTGACCGCTGACTGCTCATGCTGGAAGCTATTAGCTAGCGACTAGCGGCTCTGGGTCACCGCCGTACGAGTCGTCCGAGTAGGAGAAGGACGATCGCGCCAAAAGTGGCGAGAGCGACCGACCGGAGGTCGAAATCACCTGCGGTAACAGTCCCCCAGCCGAGGCGAGTCCCGATGAAACCACCGAGGAACGCGCCGATAATGCCAAGCAGGATGGTGATGATACAGCCAGAGGGGTCCCGCCCTGGCACCAGGAACTTGGCCAACGTTCCTGCTACGAGACCAAGAATGATCCAGTAGAGCCAGAGCGGCATTGTTCAGTTACTCCCTCATCACCCTGGTAAGGTTCTTACGGTACTCGCGTGCGGCCCCGCGTTGCCATGCGGTAGATCCAGAGAAGAATGATTGCGCCGACGATGGCGAGGAGAAGACTTTGGATCGAGAAGCCTGTGAGCGGCGTGCCCATCAGTGTACTGCCAAGGAATCCGCCAATGACGGCGCCCACGATACCGATGATCATCGTGACGATCATTCCACCCGGGTCATTGCCCGGCATTATTGCCTTGGCGATCGCGCCAGCGACCAAGCCAAGTACGATCCATGCGAGAAAACTCATTTCTCCTCCGTAGGGTGAATTGCAGACCCGATAGACGGCCGGCGCACGCGGGAAATGCAACCTGCGTACCAGTTTTCGAGGCGGTAGCGCCGCAGTGAATCAGCCGCTACCATACCGCTCGATGACCACTCCCGCAACCCTGCACGAAGAAGACGCCCTCTCGCGCACGTACGACGCGCGACTGATGAGGCGCTTGCTCGTTTATGTACGGCCGTACATGTCTCTTGTTTACACGGCCTTGGTGCTTCTCAGCATTGAAGGGGTTCTCCAACTGGCCGGTCCGCTCCTTACGGAACGGGTTATCGACATAGCGCTGCCGGCGCGAGACGGACACGCGATTGTCACCGCCGCAATTCTGTTCGCCGTGACGCTCGTCGCGCAGTTCCTCTGCTCATACGGGGAGACGCTCCTCACCAGTCTGCTCGGCCAGAGGGTGATGCGCGATCTTCGAATCCAGATCTTCTCGCACATGCAGCAACTATCGATCGCGTTCTTCGATCGCAATCCTGCGGGACGTTTGATTACGCGAGTGACGTCAGACGTCGAAACGCTCAACGAGCTTTTCACATCGGGCGTCGTATCCGGACTCGGCGACTTGTTCACTCTGGTCGCGATCGGCGTCGCGATGTTCGTCATGGATTGGCGATTATCGCTCGGCGCGCTCGTTGTGATTCCTCTTGTCGCTGGCGTGTCGCATTGGTTCAGGACGAGCGTACGGGATGCGTATCGGGACATTCGCACTCGTCTCGCGCGAATCAATGCGTTCCTGCATGAGCGACTGACGGGGATGCGAATCGTTCAACTTTTTGGCCGCGAGCCCGAAGAAGCCGAAAGATTCCGGAAGCTGAACGAGGATCATCTCGACGCGCACATCCGGTCGATTCGGGTCTACGCGATCTACTTCCCGCTGATAGAGCTACTAACTTCGGTGGCCGTTGCGCTCATTCTCGTGATCAGTGCGCACTTCGTGGGAAACCATACGCTCACTGTCGGAACAGTTGCCGCATTCCTCCAGCTCGGTCGCCGCTTCTATCAGCCGCTTCAGGACCTTGCTGAGAAGTTCAACATCGTCCAAAGCGCGATGGCGAGCTCGGAGAGAATTTTCGCGCTGATCGACACGGAGCCGTCGTCCGCCAGCGCTACCGGAACTCCGCGTCAACGGTCGAAATCGCGCGTCGAAGTCGAGTTTGATGACGTCTGGTTCGCGTATGACGTTGGACATGTCGCGCGATCGACCGTAGCATCGAAAGAGCCGGAGTGGGTATTGAAGGGAGTCTCCTTCACGGCGCGGCCGGGCGAGACGCTCGCCCTGGTCGGACATACGGGTGCGGGCAAGACGACAATCGTCAGTCTTCTCATGCGGTTTTACGATCCGCAGCGCGGGCGGATTCTCGTGAATGGGGTGGACATTCGTGAAATGCCGGCCGACGAGCTTCGTGCGCTCATTGCCTACGTGCAGCAGGACATTTTTCTGTTCGCTGGCGATGTCGCGACGAACATCCGGCTTTCCAACCCGATTCCGGATGAAGCAGTGGAGCTGGCGGCGAAGCGGGTCGGAGCCGACCGGATAATCAGGCGCCTCCCGAACGGATACAGGCACGAACTTGGCGAAAGGGGATCGTCGCTCAGCGTGGGAGAGCGTCAGTTGTTGTCATTTGCCCGCGCGGTGGCGGCGGACGCGTCTTTGCTGATTCTGGACGAAGCGACGAGCGCGGTGGACAGCGAGATCGAAGCGGAGATTCAGGAGGCACTGGCAATTCTCATGGAGGGCAGGACGACTATCGCCATTGCCCACCGACTCAGTACAATAGTGTCTGCCGACGAGATCCTGGTTCTGCATCATGGTGAGGTAGTCGAGCGGGGGACTCACTCAGCGCTCATCGGCAGGGCCGGCCTTTATGACCGGCTATGGCGCCTCCAGAGCGGAGAAACGCCCGGTCCGGCCCTTAAGGCCGGATAGTGCTTGCTGG
>JBDUEH010000351.1:0-3408 GCA_040002555.1 Gemmatimonadales bacterium
AGCTCCTCGCACTTCTGCGGAGACGGAAGGTCGTCGCCGATTCGGCGGGCTCAGTCGCTCACGTGCCGCTGGCGTTTCTCGTTGACAGTGTTCCAGCTCAGGGCGGAGTTGCCGCAGCTGTGCAGGACAAAATCCAGAATTTTGCGGGACGTGGCATTGCCGCTTACGCGCTAACTCAGCGTGATGGAAGCGCGCGGGTCTATACGGGAGCATTTGAAACTCCCGAACAGGCCTCGCTGGCGGTATCTGCGTTGCGTGTTGCCGGTGTGAATCCAGTGCTGGCTTATCGAACAGGGAGATTTCCGTAGTGCGTCTGACGAAGCTCGAGCTGCAGGGATTCAAATCATTCGCCGATGAGACCGAGTTGCTGTTCGAGCCCGGAGTAACGGCCATCGTCGGGCCAAATGGCTGCGGAAAGTCGAACGTCTCCGATGCAGTTCGCTGGGTACTCGGCGAACAGCGCGCGCGCGCGCTTCGCGGCGCAAAGATGGAAGAGGTGATTTTCCAGGGATCGTCGGCTCGGCGACCGGTCAACATTGCCGAAGTCTCGCTGCATTTCGAGAACGATGATGGTGCGCTTGGTGTGCCGTTCCGCGAAGTCGTCATCACGCGCCGCTTGAGCCGCTCTGGCGACAGCGACTATCTCCTGAATAACACGCCGTGCCGACTGCGCGACATCCACGACATGGTCCGCGGAACCGGACTCGGCGCGGATTCCGGCGTTGTGATCGAGAGCAAGATGATCGACGCGCTTCTTTCCGACCGGCCTGATGAGCGCCGCGAACTGTTCGAAGAAGCAGCGGGAGTCGGTTTGTATCGGGATCGCAAGCGATCATCAGAGCGCCGGCTGGAGGAAACTGCAGTGGATCTGGGGCGTCTCGATGACCTGATCTCCGAAGTTCAGACGCAGGTGCGCTCCCTCGCACGCCAGCGTCGGCGGGCGGAGAAGCACGTCGAGATCACGTCGCGCCGCTACACAGTCGAGATCGCACTCGCCGCCCGCGAGATGGACGCATGGCGTGATGAGCTTACGACGCTCGAAGCAAGAGTCACCGACCTTCGAAAGGAAGTTCCTGCCGGCGAAGAAAACGTTGCGGCCGCGGAAGCGGCACGCGATGCGGCTCACGGAACGCGTGCGGCGGCTGAAGCACGCCGCGGCGAGCTCGCGCGATTGGTGACCGAACAACGCGACATCACGCAGGCACTTCGCGCGGAAATCGCCGTCGCAGAAGAGCGGCAGCGCAATGCGATCGCCCGCCGGGAACGAGCCGAGCAGGAAAAGCAGGAAGGCGGTACGACAGTCGAGCGGGTGAGCGATGAGCTGGAGAATGCCGTGGCGCATCGCACTCAGCTCGAAGCCGAGCTGGCGCTGGCGAACACTGCACTTGCGGCTCACACTTCCGAAGAAGAGTCCGTGCGATCGGCACTATCATCCGCACGAGCTGCTGTCGAGACAGCCGATCGTGCCGCTCGCGAAATGCGAGAGCTGGCGCATCGTCACTCGCTGGATCGTCAGGGATCTGAGCGCGAGCTACAGGACCTGTCGGCTCGGCGCGCGACCCTCCTTGAAGAGCAGGCGCAACTATCTGATAACGAGGCGTCCGTACGCCGCGAGCTTGCGGACGTCGAAGAGTCGCTTCAATCGGCGCGCGATCAAAGCACCGCGTTGAATGAAGAGCATCAGGCTGCTCAGTCTGCAATGCGCTCTGCTCGCGACGCCGATTCTGCGGCTCGGTCGCATCTCCTGCGGTCGGAAGAAGCCCACACAGCGCTGTCGAGCAAACTGAACGCGCTCGAAGGTCTGGAAAGAGAGCGGGTTGGGCTCGCTCCTGCCGCGGCGAAATTGTTGAAGGAGAAAGACCGCTTCGGCGAAGGCAATGTCATCGGTCCGTTGTCGGATTTTATCAGCACCGATGCGGCATCGGCATCGTTGGTCGAGCGGTTCCTTGGCGCTACGATCCATGCCGTACTCGTCAAGAACCGGCAGGTTGCGGATGACATCCGCGCGTGGCACGCGGCGACTAATCCGGGCCCTCTTCTCCTGTTGCCGGCCGATTCCATCGGAAGTGTTCACGCGGGCTCCGATGAAATGGACGACGAGCTGTCAAAACTCGTACGCTCAGAGTCCCCTGCTGCGCACTGGGTAAGAACTCTCCTCGGCCGTGTAACCCCGATCGAAAACGGAACTGGATTTGTCGATGCTCGTGGAGCAATCTGGCTCCCGGCCAACCTTGCCGGGCCTGGTCCGCTCCGCCGCCGCGCGGAGATAAGCGAATCACGTCGCGACCTTTCCCAGGCCGAATCAACTCGGTTCACTGCCGAAGAGTCCGCCGCAGCAATCCGTGTCGCTCTGGAGACCGCAGAACGTGCAGCAACTGCCGCGCAGGAAAACTCCGTCGCTGCATCAAGGGCGTCCTCGGAAGCGGAGGACCTCTTCACCGCTTCAACGCGCAGGCATCATCGCGCATTGAAGGAAGTCGGAGATGCGTCTGCACTGCTTGAGAGACTCGCATCGCGCGAGCTGACTCTTATTGAAGGCATCGCTCGGATCGCGGCATCCATCGCGGAAAGCGAAACTGCGATTGCGCAGCACGACCAGACTGTCGCAGAGGCGCGTCAGCAACTGGCCGAAACCGAATCGCGCCAGGATGACGCGCGAGACCGCCGAACCGCAAGTCAGATTGCCAGCGCGCAGTCGCAGGCACGTCTCCAGGTTGCGACCGATCGCGAGCGCCATCTTCGCGAAGAGTTCACATCGGCCAACGCGCGACTCGAATCACTTCAGTCGGAGCTGAGCCACCTTTCTCTGGCCGACGGCGAGCTCGCAACGCAGTTGTCGGGATGGCAGCTCGATCTCGATGCAAAGCAGGCAACGCTGGAGGACGGCGAGACGCGTCTCGCCAATTCAGAGCTTTCGGTGAAGAGCTCCGACGAGAAGCTCGAACAGGCGGAACACGAGCTGACAGAACTGCGCCATCGGTCCGGTGCGCTCGTTGAGGAGATGCATCACTCGGAGCTGCGCCTTACCGAGCTGTCGGGCCGGCGCGCGGCGATTCGCGAACGACTCGAAACAGAGTGGAGAAAGCCGCTCGAAGAGTTGATGACGAATCTCTCGCCCGTCGAGACGAGTGATGAGGAGCTTCGCGCCGAGGCCACTCAACTCCGCGACCAGATCGAAGCACTCGGTCCGGTGAATCCTCTGGCTATCGAGGAGCATGAGGAAGAACAGAAGCGTCTCGAGCTGCTGACGTCCCAGCGGGCCGATCTCGCGGCGGCCAAGCTCTCGCTTCTGCAGGCCATCCGAGAAATCGACGCAACCGCACGCGACTTGTTCCTGACGACGTTCGTGCAGGTTCGTGAGAACTTCCGCAATATTTTCATGACCCTGTTCGGTGGCGGTGAGTGCGA
>JBDUEH010000352.1:0-3391 GCA_040002555.1 Gemmatimonadales bacterium
CGATGGCGTACGCGTCGTTCGACGAATGGATGGTCGACACGATCGAGACGGTTTCTAAAATCGCGGACGTTCAGTGGCTGATCAAGGTTCATCCCATCGAGGCGTACGATAATCCGGCGGCAGGTGTTCAACGTCTGATTGACTCGCGTTTTCCGACTCTTCCGTCACACGTGCACGTGATTCCTGCGGAAGAGCAGGTGAGTCCACTGGAATTCTTTCACGTGGTTGACGGCGCGGTCACTGTCTACGGAACTGCGGGTCTCGAGCTGGCACTTCAAGGCAAGCCAGTGATTCTCGCGGGCGAAGCGCACTACGGCGGCAAGGGATTCACTTATGACGGTCTGACGATCGACGCGTATCGCGCGCTGCTTCGCCAGGCGCCGTCGCTCAGCGCGCTCGACGAACAGCAGATTTGCCTCGCGCGAACGTATGGACATTCGTACTTCATTCAACGTCAGATCCCGCTGCCTCTCGTTCGCGACAAGAGCTCCATCTGGTGGAATCTCCAGCATGACCGCCGCGATCAGCTGCTGCCCGGAGCGGATCCGTTTCTCGACTTCATCTGTGACAAGCTGATGAAAGGCGAGGATTTCCTGATGAATCGCAAGCTCGTCGAGCTGGCGGACTCCGACGCATGGGCGTGACCACGCCGCCGGAAGTCTCCCGCCTCGCGGGGTTCGACGACGTTGGAGAGACTTTCGTGAGCGACGGCCGCGTGCTGCGCGGCGTCTACCCAGGCAAGTCGACAGCGGTGCGCAGCGTACTCCAAACTTGCATCGCCCACGATCTTTTCAAGCACGGCATCGTTGCGACCAGGGAACTCGCTGATAATCCACACGCCGAGCTCGGCTACGAGTTGACGCTGGAGCATGCGCGAGTTCCGTTTGTGACGTTCCCGCACGAGTGGCCGGCGTCGATGCTTCATGTTGCGGCGAAATGTCACGTCGCGCTATTTCAGAAGCTGGGGGAGCACGGACTGACGCTGAAGGACTGGCATCCGTACAACATTCTGTTCGACGGAACGGATCCTGTCTTCGTCGACTTCACGTCGATCATTCCCGCGGTTGACCTTCCAAAGCAGGGCTATCTGGCTGATGCAAAAGCGCCGGCCGGCTTTGGAATGTGGGACGAGTACTCGGTCGCGCTCTACCGCATGTATCGGCTGACCTACGATGCCTACTTCGGACTGCCACTGGAAATGATGCGGCAGGGCCGTCACGGTGAGGCGCGCAAGCGACTCAGCGAGACTCCGTTGAACGCGACGGATTCGGGAATGCTTCGTGGCGAAGTGTTTGCTGGCCAGCCAGCAGCCCGCGCGCGATACGAGCTGAACGACCTTCGGCTCAGAATCGCGCTCAACGAGAAAGGCCCGGTAAAGCGGAAATTCTTCGCGCTTCTGACGAAAATGCTCGACGGGATGCACGTCGCAGTTCGCGGCAGTGCATACAGCAGTTACTACGCGGACAAGAAGGAAGCGTTTTCGTCGGAGCCTTCACCAGACTGGACGAACAAGCAGAACGCTGTGCACGACGCTCTCGCGCGATTCAGTCCGGCGACAGTGCTCGACATCGGCAGCAATACCGGCTGGTTTTCGCTCCTTGCCGCGAAGCTGGGGAGCAAGGTCGTCGGCGTGGATCTGGATGAAGCGTGTATCGACTCGCTTTTCGCTGCGGCACATCGCGAGAAACTGTCTGTCGTGCCGCTCGTGGCGAACCTGATTGCCCCACCTCCGGACATTTTTGCAAAGACGTTCGAGGACGAGCCATCGCTGTCAAAAATTGGCGGCGTTGCGCCGCTGTATCCGTCGCCGGAAAAGCGGCTCGAGTGTGAGATGGTGATGGCACTGGCGATCGTGCATCATCTGGCGCTGGGGCAGGGGCATTCCTTCGAGCGGATCGCGGGCACCCTCAGCGACCTGGCGACGCGGTATCTTTGCGTCGAGTTCGTGATGCGAGACGACAGGATGATTGTTGACGACCCCGGCTTTTTTTCGGCGATGCTGAAATCGCCTGATTCGTTCGGCTGGTATGACGTCGATGGGTTCGTCGCTGCGCTGCGAACGCATTTCAGCGAGATTCAGGTCGTGAAAAGTTACCCCGATACTCGATTGATGCTCGTCTGCTCCCGGTAGGTATCGTTGCAAATTCAGGCTACGGGCAACTGACCGGGGCACGGATTGGACGGATGCAATGGATCAGGAACGGAATTACGAAACCACGGAACTACGTTTTTATGTTTTTTAACAACAGAAAGACGGACCTGCGGACGGGAGCGAGATTGTCCATCTACGGGACCTTCTGTACCCCGTTCCTGATCCGTTGCATCCGTCAAATCCGTGTGACGGCCGTAGGTCGAGTGTGAATGCGAAAAAATGCAGAGGGAACGAATTGATCAGAGATTCAAGGGACTCCAAATGACGGTCGGAAAAGACGACATACAGAAGTTCATCTCCGATGAGGTGTCGATGCTACTCGGTTCATCGGAGGCGACGATCAACGCCGACACGCCCCTCATCGGCCACAACAGAGTCCTCGACTCGGCCGATCTCGTCGTGCTCCTGCTCGCCGTGGAAGACTACGCGAGCGACAATCTCGGATTCGACTGGGACTGGACATCCGATAGCGCGATGTCCGAAGCGCGCAGCGTCCTTCGCAATATTGGCTCGCTGGCAGATCATCTCATGAATCAACAGCCCGCGTGAGCGACAAAGACACGGTCATCGTAACAGGCGCGTCCCGCGGATTGGGACGTCACTGCGCGATGGCACTCCACGAGCGCGGCTATCGCGTCATCGGCCTCAGTCGCACGTCCAGGGGCGACACTCCATTCGAAGTACGGTCCGCCGATGTATCAGACGCGAAGTCATTGTCCAGCGCACTCGGTGATCTCAAGCGCGACAAGTCTGTGTACGCTCTCGTGAATGCCGCCGGCATCGCGTCGATGAATCTCGTCATCACGACGCCACCGGAAACGGTCGCGAAGATTATCAACACGAACCTGATCGGCACGATTCTCATGTGCCAGCTCGTTGCGCCCGCAATGATTCGTCGCGGCAACGGCCGCATCATCAACTTCTCGACGCTGGGCGTTCCGCTTGCGATCAAGGGAGAAGCGATCTACATCGCGTCGAAAGCGGGTGTCGAAGGGTTCTCCCGTGCATTCGCACGTGAGATGTCGCCCCACGGAGTGACCGTCAACACCGTAGCGCCCGGTCCGATCGACACCGCGTTGATCGAAAAAGTCCCGCGCGACAAAATCGACGCCGTCGTCAGCCGGCAGATAATCGAGAAGCAGGCGGTGCCAGGCGACGTGCTGAACATCGTCTCGCTACTGCTTTCGCCCGAAAGCTCGATGATCAGCGGAGAGACGATACACGTCGGCGGTGCGTGAG
>JBDUEH010000353.1:0-3388 GCA_040002555.1 Gemmatimonadales bacterium
TAGTTGTCCTGCATTACTCGCCCTTCGGGTCTTCTGGGTCCCACATCTCACACACCGGATGTGTTTGCGCTGTCAGGCGCTCCAGGTCGTAAACAAACCCGGCTCGGCTATACTCCGAATTCTCGTAATGACGTCCGACGTGGATCGCCTCCTCCGGACAAACTTCCTGGCAGTAACCGCAGAAGATACAGCGGAATTCATCGATCTCGAACACTAGTGGATAGCGATTGCCGTTCTCGTCTTCGCCGGGAATGAGCTTGATGCAGTTGGCAGGACACACAGTCGGACACAGTCCGCACGCAACACACTTTGCCTTGCCCGTTTCAGTCGTCAGCATTCGATGTGTTCCCCGCCACCTCGGCGAGATCTGCCACTTCTGTTCAGGGTATTGCACCGTAACCTTCGGCTCGAAGAGGTGCTTGAACGTAAGCGCCATTCCCTTGAGGGTCGCGCGTACATAGCTGACATCCTCGATCGGGCGTTCGAGAACCTTCACCCCGATTGCCATTAGTCGCGTGCTCCTGCCGAGAGTGGGGACCGTGAGCTGACCGCGCGGAGACGCTGAAGCTGTTCACTGCGCTGCCTTCCGTATGCCGGACTGATGATGCGACCGCGATCCAGGATCGCGAACACGATGACGACGAGGGCCATGTTCAGCGCACCAAGAATCGAGCTGTACATCGCACCGCGATGAATTCCCGCAGACTCGAGAATCAGGACAGCGGTCGCGATGATTACGATGTAAGCAAGCGCCAGCGGAAGCATGAACCGCCAGCCGAGCGACATGAGCTGATCGTAGCGAAAGCGCGGGAGTGTCCAGCGAATCCAGATATAGAAGAACAAGAAAAAGAGCGTCTTCGTGAGGAAAATCACGATCGAAAGCAGCGTGAGCCAGCCACTGAACGGTCCGATGTTATCGCGTCCAGTGAAAGGCACATCCCAGCCGCCAAAGAACAGCGTCACGATCAGCGCGCTTGCTGTGATCATGTTGCAGTATTCGGAGATCGGAAACAGCGAGAACTTCATCGCGCTGTATTCGGTGTGATAGCCGGCGATGAGCTCAGACTCAGCTTCCGGCAAGTCGAACGGCAAACGGTTCGTTTCAGCAAACGCCGCAACGAGGAAGATGAAAAACGCGATCGTCAGGTTGACGACGTTCCATCCGCCGTAGGCTTGCTGAGTCACGATTGTGTTGAGCGTCACGTTGCCGGCGAGAAGCAAAACCGGAATAGTGGACATTCCCATCGATATCTCGTATGAAATCATCTGCGCGCTCGACCGCAATCCACCTAGCAGCGCGTACTTGTTGTTCGACGACCACCCGGCCAGGACGATTCCGTAAACTCCGAGCGACGAGATCGCGAGGACGAAGAGGAAACCGACTGGAAGATCGGCGACGATCATCGGGATCAAGCCCCAACGCGTAGGAAGCGGAGCGCCAAAGGGAATGACCGCGACGGTCGTGAGGGCTGGTATGAAAGCGAGAATCGGAGCTAGAATGAAGATCGGCTTGTAAGCCTCGGCCGGGTAAGTCTCTTCCTTCATGAAATTCTTTACGCCGTCGGCTGCCGGCTGAAGCCAGCCGCCCCTGCCGCCAACGCGATTAGGACCGTGACGGCCCTGAATCCAGGCCGAAACCTTTCGCTCGGCGAGCGTCAGCAGTGCCGCACCCAGCATGTAGACGGTGAACACGATGATCATCTTGATCAACGTGAAGATCACGAAGGCTCCAGTGCCTGATGGTGCCTGGGGATTTGCGACCTGAAGCAGCGCGAAAATGTGGATCATCGTGACGCTCCCGCCATCTCAGCCTGAAGCACCGGAAGTCCTCTCATGCCGAGCCTGTCATACGAGAGTCCGGAGAATTCCTGACGAGCATTCGCGAGGTCGGAGAAAACATCAGACGGCAGGAAGAACGATTCCTGCGCTCCAAGCGCACCGAGCAGATCGCCGAGAACAAGCCAGCTCGGACGCGCCTGCCCGGGAGCGGCCTTTGCCTGCATGAAGCGTTGAACACGCCCGCGAAGATTTGTGAACGTTCCCTCTTCTTCCGTGAAGTTCGCGATAGGAAGAACGACAGAAATGTTTTCGAGCCCTTCCGGCACAGCGGTGCCAATAACGATGATCGCTTTCGCCTTCGATGCGGCACCAGCCGGCATGCCGCGCAGATCGTCATCGGCGATGACGAGGACGTCGTCGCTTCCGAGATCAGCCAGCGGATTTTCCGAACGTGTATATCCCAGGATCTCAGCGCCATGGACGTTGGCGGCTCGATCGCGTCTCAGTGCGAGATCCTCAACACCTGGCAAAGGAGCTTCTTCACCAGTTGCGACTCTGAACACGCTGGTTCCGCCTTTCCGTTCGAGAAGTCGCGCGAGGAGGAAGAGGGCCTCGTTCGACAACATCGGCGACGCCAAAACGAAAGGCTTCGCGTCTTTGAGAATGTTGGCCGCTGAGTGAATCGCGATGTCCCATTCGGCGGCCACCAACGACGATCCGTTCCGAACCATCGGCTGCTCGGCGCGATCCTGCCGGTTCATCCATCGATAGTTCAGCCGACCGTAGTCACACATGAAGAACTTGTTGACGTCTTCGTTCGGGCGCGGCTTGAGACGAGCGACGCTGTTGTCACGAACCTCGATCATCACGTTGCAGCCCTGCGTACAATTCGGGCAGATCGAAGCGGCGCGATCGAGCTCCCAGGCGCGTGCTTTGTTCAGAAAATCTTTCGACAGGAGAGCGCCGACCGGGCAAAGGTCGATGACGTTTGCAGCCCACGGATGCGTGAGGTCCTTGCCCTCGAACTTTCCGATGACAGCGCGATCTCCACGCTCGCTCACGTTCAGAACGGAATCCTGCGCGAGGTCGTCCATGAAACGCACGCAGCGCGTGCAGAGGATGCAGCGGTTCGGGACGTACATGACGTCGCCACCAAAATCCTCGACCGGATTGAACCGCTTGGGATCGCGATAACGCGAATCGGCCCGGCCTTCCTGATACGTGAAGTCCTGAAGCTCGCATTCGCCTGACTGGTCGCAAATGGGACAGTCGAGCGGGTGGTTAATTAGCAGGAATTCCAGAACTCCCTTGCGGGCTTCGAGAGTCTTGTCGTTGTGAACGTGGACGATCTGTCCTTCGGCCACCGACGTAGCGCACGAAGGCGCAAGCTTGGGCGCCTTCTCGACTTCGACGAGACACATGCGACAGACGCCGGGAATCGGCAGACTCGGATGGTAGCAATAGTGCGGAATCAAAATTCCCGCGGTCTTTGCTGCCTCGAGAATCGACGTTCCTTCGGGCACCGATACCGGGCGCCCCTCGATCGTCAGGTTTACCATTTTCGTTTCAGCCATCAGGCCACCGCCGCCATGACGGAGTGAATCCGTTT
>JBDUEH010000354.1:0-3371 GCA_040002555.1 Gemmatimonadales bacterium
ACAACGACTCTCGCAGTCCGAGCAGCGTTCCCGAGCGGCTCGATGTCTGCGGCGGGCGTATTCCTTTTCCGTATGCACTTCTGAGCTTGAGCGTCGTCTCGCCAAACGTGCGAACGTACGACAGGCCGAGCATTGGAAGGGTGGCAATGTCGCCGAGGCCGGTGACGCCGCTGTTTCGCTCGACGCGCAGGCCGCCGCTGACGAACAGCTGATTTCCAAAGCCCGCAGTCACCTGGCTGATGAATCCGGTGTTGGTCCTCGTCTCAACAACAGCGGGTGGTGCGGCGCGATCGGGCGGTCCGCTGAAGGAGAACAATCCTGGAGTCTTCGTCTCATCCCGAACGACGGAGTGTTCCGCGGCGAACGTAAGCGTGGCTGCTGTCTTGTCCCGATTTCCGAATTGCGCAACACTGCTGGCGCGAATGCTCGCGCGAAGCGCGTTGCCGCTTGCTGCGCGAAGTGCGGAATCGATTGCCGACGGAAAAGCTCCGTCGAGAATCGAAGCGGTCTTGAGGCGATATCCGTCGATGCCGACGATTGCAGTATGTGTCCATCTATCGCTCTGATGATACGTTCCAGTGGCGCCGACAGTGTACTGGCGCACCGACTGCTGGTCGCTCGAGTCCACCAATGCCAGTCTCGACAGGGAATCCAGTCGGTGCTGGCCCATCGAGTCATACGGCATCTCATAGCTAGGCCCACGCATTCGAGTACCACGCGTTTGCGCGGACGGATTGGCGCCGAGGTTGAGATTTGCCAGCAACGGGCTTGACGGAGTCCGTGCATCCTGGGCAAAGAACCGAAGCGTTCCGGTGACGACACTCTTCGAGGCAACAAACCGCAATCCCCCGTTGGCCGTGAGCTGGTGACTGTATGCGTTCGGTATGAAAGCGCCGATGGTTGTGAGCGTCACCCCAAGGCGTGCGGAGCGAATTCCGGATCCGTAGCCGAGCGAAACGGCATGCGATTGGGACAGGACGCCGCTTGGCGAGTAATCGCTCGCGATCTGTCCACCTTGCGATGTAAGCTGCGCGCGAGGTGCACCACCTTCCGTGCCTTCCTGCCGGGTGACGATGTTCATCACTCCGCTGATCGCATCAGCGCCATAGAGTGCAGCTCCCTGCGGACCGCGGATAACTTCGATACGCGAGATCGATTCCGGATCGAGATGCGTTACAAGAAGCGAGTTAGCTACTTCGATTCCGTCGATGTAGACCTTGGGATAACTGACGCCGAATGAGCTTGCGCCCCGGATGCTTCCGTAACGCGCGAGCAGGCTGAGAGGCGATTGTTCCCAGAGCCAAAGCCCAGGCACCTGCCCATCGATCGCAGTTGATAGTGTGGTTGCGCCGTTCTGGGAAACCTGCTTACCGGTTATGACGTCGAGTGCAATCGGAAGAGAGCGTTGTGATGCGCCTGCTGCGCTTCCTGTTACCACTACTCGATCGAGCTGTCCGATTTTATGGAGCATTGTTTCAGGCTCGACTGGCTTTTGAGCGGTGGCAGCTGGCCGCACTGGTGCGAGAGCGACCTGATCGCCGCCGATCAACACCGGCTGCACCTCGGCATCTCCAAGCAGGTCGGCGAGAACTTTGCCGACGGACGCGCCGGAGTAGTCGAGACACACGGAACGCGTGAGCGGGAGAAGCTCAGCAGTATAGGAAAGGCGAATGTGCGCGGCTGCCGCCAACCGGTCGAGCGCTTCGCGCAACGCGATCTCTCGTCCATGAAGGGAGACAGTCCGCGACATGATTCCCGTTCCGTCGTTCCCGACGAGAGTCGCCTCCACAGCGCGGCTGGCCGGTGCACAAGAAGACTGCGCGCCGGCCACATTGGCACTACTGGAGAGCAAGACTGCGAGACCGCAGGCGCTGACGCCTGCGGCTCGGATTCGGGAAAGCATTACTCTATCGCGCTCTTCCTTTGACTGAACGAACGAACACGGTATCGCCATGCCGCTCGACATCGGCACCGAGTGCAAGGCGAAGAACCTCGATGACACGATCCGGCGGCTCGCCGGAGAATGTCGCCGTAAGATGACGATTGGCCAATGATGGATCCATCAGCTGAAGCTCAATTCCATACCACCTGCGCACCGACCACACGACCTCGGACAGCGGTGTCTCGTGGAAAACGAGCCGGCCACTGAGCCATGCCATGTCATCTTCAGTTGCGGCGCCACGTCGCGCCGCAACCTTCCCGCCTATATCCATCGTTCCCTGATCGCCCGCTTTCAAAACGACGGGCGGCGCCGCCGACTGAACTGACGCGAGAGAAACAGATCCTTCCGTTACTGCTACCCCGATTCCGCCTACACCATCCGAATGAATCGCGAACTTCGTTCCAATGTCCTGAATGGTTGCGTTATCGACATGGACCGTAAACGGTTTAGAACTGTCATGAACGACTTCGAAGTACGCATCGCCGCGAATGTCCACGGTGCGACTCGTCGTGCCGTAACCAGATGCAGCCTTCACAGAGCTGAGCGGACCAAGGACGACCTTCGTTCCGTCTGAAAGCCTCATCGAATCGCGCGCCCCAACGCCTGTCGCCACCATCCTTGGCGAATCAACCGAGGCAACAACAGCAGGTTCGCTCTTTCTTCCGATCGAAGCCCAGGTTCCCAGCCCGATGGCGAGGAGACCGACAGCAGCGATCGCGGGGAATGGTACCCGCCAACGTGTCACGGGTGCCACCCGTTTCTGGCTTCGGATGGATGGCTCGAGCTTTAGGGGACTCACTTCTGCGCGGCTCATTCGATCTTTTACCGCACCGAGGGCGGCTTCGACGTCGACACCATCGGCGAGTCCTTCGGAGAGCCGCCTCGCCGCACTATCGAGGGCGATGAGCATGGCCTGGACCGAGGTGTCACTCGTCAGCTCGCCGACGCGCGCGACGCTCTCGGGGGTGTCTTCCCCTGTGAGGTGACGCGCTACGGCCTCCCAGTCGGGTGACTGGGGGGTATCCGTATCGTCGAAGCTGGACGTGGTATCTGTCATATCACTGTAAGAAACACCCAAGGCGTGCAATACCCTATGGAAGCCCTAAATTGTGGTGGAGCAATGGTTAACGCCATTGTCTACGCGGCCTCACCCAACTCCCAGACGGACGCAACTGGACAGCAACGACCTCCTCGAACGCCTCCGACGCGGAGACGAGTCGGCGTTCGATACGATTTTTCGTACATGGTATCCGTCGCTTGTAAGAGCGTCGGAAGCCCTGGTGCGCTCGCGTGCCGTTGCCGAAGAAGTAGTTCAGGACGTCATGCTCGAGCTTTGGCGCCGGCGTGAAACCCTCGCCGAAGAGAGCTCGCCACAGGCCTACCTGTTTCAATCAACACGCAACAGGTCTCTCAACCACATTCGTCATGA
>JBDUEH010000355.1:0-3365 GCA_040002555.1 Gemmatimonadales bacterium
TATCCGCTGCTCAAAGGGAACGAAGAAATCGAGGTCGCCAGAAAAATCAGAGCCGGAGATCAGGATGCGCTGCAGGAACTCGTCAAGCGCAACCTTCGCTTCGTCATTTCCGTAGCAAAAAAATACCAGAACCGCGGCCTGCCCCTCATCGATCTCATTGGTGAAGGCAACGTCGGCCTGCTCACTGCTGCACGCAAATTCGATCCCGACCAGGGCGTGAAATTCATTTCATACGCCGTTTGGTGGATCCGCCAGGCTATCCTGAGCTCACTCGCGCGCCAGGGCCGCACCGTTCGCGTTCCGCTCAACCGTACCGCCGATCTCTCACGCATCATCAAGGCGTCTGAAATTCTTCGCCAGAAAATGCGCAGGGAGCCAACACCCGAGGAACTGTCGCAGCTGACAGGTCTTTCTGTGGACGTTGTCCAGTCTCTCGCCGCGCTGAACACCGGCGACGTACGACTCGACGCGCCGATGGATCCAGAAGGCGATCGCTCATTGATCGAGCGCTTCGTCGCCGACGAAATGCCCGATACCGAAGAAGAAGCAATGAACCGCTTCCTCAACGACGAGATCGAGTCCGCTCTTTCGACTCTTCCTCCTCGCGACGCAAAAGTTCTGCGCCTCTACTTCGGGCTCGAAGCCGGACGCGAGCATACCCTCGAGGAAATCGGCTCCATGCTTGGCGTCACGCGCGAGCGGGTTCGTCAACTCCGCGACCGTGCCCTCAAGCGTCTCCGCGAAGGAGACGTCGGTCGAGCTTTAGGCAGTTTCGCCGCTTAAGCGCGCTATGGCTGTAAGTCAAGGAAGCCCCGGTCTAATCACCGGGGCTTTCTTGTTCACGGCTGACGGCCGGCAACTTGCCAATGTTATCTTTCCGCCATCACAAAGCTGACAATGGTGCACCAATGATCCGTCTGATCGACGTCCACAAAACGTTCGGCCCGAAGGAAGTCCTCAAGGGCTTCACGCTCGATGTAGACGAAGGCGAAACGATGGTGATCATCGGCTTCTCGGGCAGCGGCAAGTCTGTCGCCATCAAGCACATCGTCGGACTTCTCGAGCCCGACGAGGGAACGGTGTGGGTTGACGGACTCGAGGTTCCAAAGCTCACGCGCCCCGAGCTATTCGAGTTGAGATCGAAAATCGGGTATGTCTTTCAATTCGCCGCACTCTTCGATTCCATGACAATCGGCGACAACGTTGCCATGGGCCTCCGCAAGGAAGGGAAGATGCCGGAGCCCGACATTCAAAAGCGAGTCAGCGAAGCACTGGAGCTCGTTGACCTGCCGAATGTCGAAACCAAGATGCCCGCGGAGCTCTCGGGCGGAATGAGAAAACGCGTTGGCATTGCCAGAGCGATCGCGCGCCGGCCCAAATACATCCTTTACGACGAGCCTACTACCGGTCTCGATCCCGTCACCAGCGCTGTGATCGATCAGCTGATGGTGCGCATGCGCGAAAAACTTGGCGTGACCAGCATCGTAATCACACACGACATGCGCAGCGCATACACTGTCGGTTCTCGCATTGCGATGCTGTACGAGGGAACCGTGCGACAAGTCGGTACGGTGGAAGAAATTCAGCGGACGTCCGATCCGATCGTTCGCCAGTTCATTGAAGGCAAGGCCGACCTCGAGCTAGTGGAAGCAGGTGTCTAGAGAAACCGCCACGGACGCGTCCGAGCTTCCAACAATCGTTGCCTACACGCCGCGCGAACGTTCCCGGTCATTCGTACGCGGCGCTTTTCCCAAACGCCGTTGGCGCATTGTCATAGTCAAGGACGTGGACGAGTTCAGGGCGATACTACGTCGTACGCTTGTCGACGCGGTGCTCATCGACATTGGGGCGAGCGGCTCTGCAGCGAGCGATGGAATGTCGGCATCACTCGGAGTTCAGTCTTCTGATGAAACGTGGAAGATCGCCGGCCTCGCGCACGAATTTCCGAGTGCTCCTTTTTTCGGGTTGAGCCCACTCAGGTCGACCGATACCCCCGCAGTCGCGCGCTGCGCATCGCTTGAATTCAGCGACGTGCTGGTTGAAGGGATCGACGAGAACGTTGCCAGGGAAATTGTCGGCGCCCGGACTTTCTCCTCGCGATTCGTGGCAGCCCTGGCCGAGCCGCCGGCGTCACTTGGCTTGAAGACCGCGATGCAGCGATCGACATGGAGGTCGATTCTCGTGTCCGCCGGTCGTCCGGTTCGGACCGCAGCGCTCGCGTCCGAAATGGGTGTGAGCAGAGAGCACCTGAGTCGTCACTTCTCGACCCCCGGTGCTCCAAATCTCAAGCGCGTCATCGATCTAGTAAGAATGATCTCGGCCGCTGAGCTCGCGAAGAATTCCGGGCTCGATATCCGAGATGTCGCGACGATCCTCGGGTTCGCGTCCTCCTCTCATCTTGCCGTCACCGCGCAGCGCGTTCTGGGGACCCGTCCCGCATCCCTGTCACGCCTTCGAACCGTCGACTTGATCGACCGGTTCACCCAGGGCAGAACCCGCTCCCGCGGTTGACGATCCGCCGTTTGTCCGACTTGAATTTCAAGCCGGACCGTCTGACATGGTCGTCTAGTTCGGCGGGACGGCGCCCATTCGTGAGAGTCTCGCAAGACGATGAGGCAGCGAAGGGTACATCCCCATCAGAAGGCCTTCGCGGTCCGAAAAAGAAGCCTCTCTGTGGCCTGCAGCTTCGGGAGCGACGACAAAAAGGTGGGAGACCGTTCCGGCACCCGGTACAATCGCGCTTACCTCGCTCATCTGACGAAGAGCCCGATCCAAACTGGTCGGGTTGCGAGTGAGTTGAACGCCGGTTGCGTCGGCTAGATACTTCCGGCTGCGCCAGAGAAGACCGACGGGCGCGCTGGAGAAAATGAGCATAAATCCCGTGGCCGCTTTCGCGAAAAAAATCAGGGCCATTAACGGCGGGCAAATTCGGACGAGCACTCTTCCGACGCGGCCGAAATAGTCTACGCCATTCGAAGTGTCGGTCATTCCGGCTTCGGTTGACGGCATCAGCTCGCGGTGAGACTCGAGAAGCTGGATAAGTGTTCCAGCCTGCTCGTGGCGCGGTGCGGAAGAATGAAATGACGCGGTCAAAGGAAACGCGAGCCACTGCATGGCGATCCGCCGCGGAAAACTTGCGAAGGGCGCAAGCGCGACCACAGTGAGAAGCTCGAGGACATATAGCATTCCGTGAATCTGCGCGGCTCCGCGCAAGTCACCGTTTGCAATAGACCCAATGAGGTGTCCCAAAACACCTTGCGTTTCGTCGCGGTCAAATTCGTCGAGCAGACAACGGCCAAGCACTACGTAGCTGTCTTCGGGGCGAATTCCGACAATCGCTGCGTTGGCGATCCCGCCGTCAAGCA
>JBDUEH010000356.1:0-3363 GCA_040002555.1 Gemmatimonadales bacterium
GAAATAGATGCCCGGAGCGACATCTATTCGCTCGGCGCGGTGACATATGAGATGATGGCCGGCGAGCCGCCGCACAGCGGAAAGACTGCCCAAGCGATTATCGCGAGGCTGATGACTTCGGAGCCGAGGCCGCTGCACCTGATGCGGCCCACTGTTCCCGTCAACGTCGCCGCAGCCGTCGAGAAGGCGTTGGCTAAGCTTCCCGCGGATCGCTTCGCAACGGCAAACGACTTCGCGCAGGCACTGACAAACCCATCCTTCTCGCTCGCTACCCGATCCGGAATCGCGGCACAGATTGCGGGCAGCACCGCCGCAACAAAAAAATGGAAACGCGCCGCACTCGCCGCGATGACAGTGGCGGCGCTATTCGTCGGATTGAACCTCTGGGGATGGCTGAGACCGGAGCAGCCTAAGCCGGTGGTCCGGTACGTCATTCCGCTCGATTCTACACAGGCGCTGAGCGGTGCTTACGGACGGATCGCGATATCACCGGACGGATCAACCATCGCATTCACCGGCGGCCCGGAGCGCCGACTCTACGTGCGTCGTCGGGATGAGCTGAATGCCGCTCCGCTGCCAGGGACTGAAAGAGCGCTAGGACCTTTTTTCTCGCCGGACGGCCAACAGCTTGCTTTCACAACGCCCACCTCTGTCCTGAAAATGGTCTCATTGAAAGGAGGGCCGCCCACCATTTTGGCCGACTCTGTCGTTGGGCAAAATGGCGGTTCGTGGGGGCCGGACGGGCAGATTTACTCGTCGAACTGGATTGGCACCGCAATAGTGCGCCTCGCGTCGTCGCCAGGCTCGAAACCAACCACCGTAACCGTTCTCGACAGCGCAAACGGTGAGGTCGCTCACCGCTTTCCGGACGTGTTGCCCAATGGGAAGGGCGTGATCTTCTCGGTTGCCTACGGAGGAAAGGGCCGGACCGGCAACTCGATCGCAGTGGCCGACCTCGCGACGCACAAGCATACGGTGCTCGTGAACGGCACGCAGGCGCATTACTCACCATCCGGACACCTTCTATACGTGACGGAGAACGGAACCTTGATGGCCGTTCCGTTCGACCAGAACAAGATGCGCACAGCCGGCGAACCCACGACAATAGCCGAAGGTTTACACATTGGCTTTCTCGGTTCCGTAGATGTGGCCATCTCCCGCACGGGAACGCTGCTCTACGCCAGCGGTCGCGCGCAGCCCAATTCCGAGCTCGCGTGGGTCTCGCGCGACGGCAAGGCGCAACCGGTTGACTCCGCTTGGCCGGGAAATTTCCAATACCCGTCAATTTCTCCTGATGGAACTCACCTGGCCGTCACCAAGTCTGAGGGAATGAGGACGGATGTCTGGATCAAACAACTGGATCGCGGACCCAGCCTCAAGCTCACGTTCGATGCAACCCGCAATGCGTATCCTTCGTGGACGCCCGACGGCCGCTCGGTGATGTATTTCTCGAGCGCGGCACAGGCGGGAGCGATAAATAGCGATTTCTGGATCAAACGCGCGGACGGGAGCGCGCAGGCAGTTCGGCAACTGCACTACAGTCGCGAACTCGCGGAAGCGCTTTGGTCCCACGACGGGAGGTGGCTCGTGATCAGGACAAGCGCTTTTGCCGATGGCGTCGGTGATCTCCTCGCCATCAGACCGGGCGTAGATACTGTTCCCATTCCTCTTGAGGCGACCAAGTTCAGCGAGTATTCTCCGACCCTTTCGCCAGACGATCGCTGGCTCGCCTATTCATCGAACGAGACGGGAAGAGACGAGGTCTACGTCGCACCATTTCCGAATGCCGGAACCGCCAAGTGGCCGGTTTCTACCCAAGGAGGCAGTGAGCCGCTTTGGTCACACCACGGGAATGAGCTCTTTTATCGTGATGCCTCCGGAAATATGATTTCCGTCAGCGTAAGCACGAGCCCGACATTTTCCATCGGCGTGGCGAGAGTCCTTTTCCCAACGAATCAGTACCTCGCGAACCCGCGACATCGAGATTACGACATCTCAAGAGATGACAGTCGATTCCTGATGATTCGCCCGGTCGGAGGCAGCTCACCTGACAAGCTCATCGTCGTAGACAACTGGTTCGAGGAGCTGAAGGCGAAGGCACGGAAGTGAGGACGACACCCGAACAAAGTTTAACCCGTGTGGATCTCACTTCATTATTGTAGCCCCAGCGAACGACGTTTCCCTAACAGCTTTCCTCTTCGTGTTGGTACTAAAGACCGAATGTTACTTGCGTTGAAACAACGCGGAGGCTACGGACGCGCAGGAGGCAGGTATTTCGTTCTTAAATGGAATCAGTTAACGGTTACTGAGAAATGGCTCCTCAGTTATTAGCGGCCCACTTTCTGTACCTCGGGCCGCGCGTAAACACCGACGTTCCGCTCTGGATAGCTCTCATATACATGTTCGAGGTACACTGTCCAGGCCACGGTTAGTACAGATGGTCAGCTGCAACGAATTTGGGGAGTTTTTGGGGACATTTACAAGAATAGCCACCAATTATGGTGGCTATTCATTTTCGTATCTTCTTGAGTCTCAGTCGTTTACAAAATGGCCAGGGGCAGAATCGAACTGCCGACACGCGGATTTTCAGTCCGCTGCTCTACCAACTGAGCTACCTGGCCCAACACCGGCGCCCCCGGCGCCGCGGTCGCAATGTAATTCTGCAGGTGAGACGCAGGAACCCCTTCCCCCGCCTGGCCCCGACGCGGAACGACTCATGCATTTCTGCGGATATAACCCCGCGAATCCGAGCGGAGCACTACTTCACTTGCGAAGGAACAAGATCCTATGAGCAAACTTCTTCGAGGCGCGGCGGCAGGCTACGGAGCGAGAAAACTCACCGGCGGATGCGGCTGCACCGGCCTTATCGTCTTCATTATCCTGTGGTGGATCCTGGGCCACTTCGGAATCTTCAAGTAAGCCGAAAAGAGCTATCGCGATCCGTGAGTGGCCGTGATCACCGATTTGATCCCGCCGCGCAGATTGAAATCGCCGACGACCTTGATCCATTTCGGTTTGATCGCGGCAACGAGATCGTCGAGAATCCGGTTCACGGCTCTCTCGTAAAAAATCCCGTCGTTCCTGAAGCTCCATAGATAGAACTTCAGGCTCTTCAACTCGACGCACACTTCGGCGGGTACGTATGTAATCCGAATGATCCCAAAATCCGGCGCACCACCGGTCAGCAAGGCCAGTTCCTCGGCGTCGCTTTCAATGCCGCCAAGCGGGCACAACGAGGTGAACTCGTTGCAGTCCATATGAATTTCATAGTCGCGATCCGCATACGGGTTCGCAAAGGTCTCTATCAGCTCGGGGCGTGGCATCCCGAACAATGCACGATCGGCGATGCCGATTCAATCAGTG
>JBDUEH010000357.1:0-3352 GCA_040002555.1 Gemmatimonadales bacterium
GGACTCGAGGACGCACTTCAGGCATCCTACAGGCTCGATCGGGAGCTCGGTCGCGGTGGCATGGCCACCGTGTATCTCGCGCACGACATACGTCATAACCGACGTGTCGCGCTCAAGGTTCTCCACCCTGACCTCAGTCATTCGATCGGGCCCGACCGCTTTCTCCGCGAGATACAGCTCGCCGCACAGTTGAACCATCCGCACATCGTTCCGCTTTTCGATTCGGGCGGAGCCGGCGGATATCTCTATTACGTCATGCCGGTCGTCGAAGGCGAGACGTTGCGCGATCGTCTCCTGAGAGACGGACAGATTCCGTCTGATGAGGCCTTGAATCTCGTTCGCGGAATTGCGTCGGCCCTCGACTACGCTCACCGCCAGAACATTGTCCACCGCGACATCAAACCCGAAAACGTGATGCTGCAGGACGGCGAAGCCGTCGTCATGGATTTCGGAATTGGAAAGGCGGTCAGCATGGCCGCTGGCGACACTCTGACGCAGACAGGGATGGTCGTCGGAACGCCCGCTTATGTGAGTCCAGAACAAGCCGCCGGCGAAACCAAGATCGACGGAAGAAGCGATCAGTACAGTCTCGCGTGCGTTCTGTTCGAGATGCTCTCGGGGAGGAAACCATTTACCGGTCCCACTGCGCAATCGGTTATTAGCAAGCGATTCACGGATCCAGTTCCGTCACTGCGCTCGGTCGTGCAGCTGACGACTGACGAAGTCGAGAACGCGCTTGCACGAGCACTCTCGAGAGACGCGACCGATCGTTTTGGCACAACGGTGGAATTTGCGCGCGCTCTGGTTGCAACTCATCTCTCGACGCCGGATGGAAGCCCATTGGGGCAGGCGGGCGCGGCGAAATCAATCGCCGTTCTTCCATTCACCAACATGAGCGCTGATCCAGAAGGTGATTTCTTCGCCGACGGAATCGCGGACGAGATCATCACCGCTCTTTCCAAAGTGAAGGCCCTGCGTGTCGTGTCTCGCACATCCTCGTTCACGTTCAAGGGAAAGAACGACGATATCCGCGAGATCGGACGAAAGCTTCAGGTCTCCACGATTCTCGAGGGAAGCATCAGAAAGGCGGGCAAGCGACTTCGACTCAACGCCCAGCTCGTGAGCACCACTGACAGCTCTCAGTTATGGGCTGAACGTTACGACCGCGAGATGGAGGACGTGTTCGCAATTCAGGATGAGATTGCCTCGAGCATTGTCGCTGCACTTCGAGTTGTCCTGACAGAGGACGAAAAGAAAGCAATCGAACAGGTGCCGACGACGAACATCGACGCCTACGAATACTACCTGCGCGGTCGTCAATTTTTTCATCAGCACCGCCGCAGGTCGCACGAATTTGCACGCCAGCTATTTGAGCGTGCCATCGAGCTCGACCCAGGATATGCGCTGGCTCACTCCGGTGTGGCCGACTGCTGCTCGTTTTTGTACCAGTACTTCGACGCTTCGGAAGTGAATCTCAATAAGGCCATCTCGGCCAGCAAGCGAGCTCTCGATCTCGCGCCGCAGTTGGCGGAGTCGCACGCATCCGCCGGCCTGGCAATTTCACTGACGGGAAAGTTTGACGAAGCGCAGAAGGAGTTCGAGGAAGCCATTCGCCTTAACCCGAAGTCGTTCGAGGCTGCCTACTTCTATGCGCGTGCCTGCATGGCGGTCGGCAACAATGAGGACGCGGTGAAGTGGTATGAGCGAGCCGTCGCCGTTCGCCCCGAGGAATTCGGAGCGATGATGCTCCTGGGCACCTCCTACTCGGCGATCGGACGGATCGAAGACAGCACGAAGGCAATGCGGCGGGCCTACGACGCCGCCAGAAAACACCTCGAGCTCAATCCCGACAACCCGCGGGCTCTTTATATGGGCGCGGCGTGCTTGATCGATTTGGGAGAGAAAGAAAAGGCACTCGACTGGACGCGACGAGCAGAGGCCATGGAGCCCGATGACCCGTCAGTGCTTTATAACGTCGCGTGCGACTATGCGATGCTCGGTATGAAAAACGAAGGCGTGGCGGCGTTAACTAAAGCGATCGACAACGGATTCGGTCACTGGAAGTGGATCGAGCACGATTCCACACTTGATGCGTTACGCGAAGAGCCTGGTTTCCTCGATCTGCTCAAACGCCGGCCGGCCGCCGCTTCGGTCGGATCCTGAATCAAGGCCTCTTCGCGCGCCGACGCCGTCTAGCGGGCGACGTTAGTAAGGGACACGGACTTGACGGATGCGGGAACGGAGCAGAGACGGAAGAGTGTGCTGAGGAACGACAGAACAAACCCAATCTTTCCCGTATCTGATCAGATCCCCGATCCGTCAAGTCCGTTCCCTTAGCTTGCGAGTCAAGACCCGGCCCGAGTTGGCAAGCAACTGTGCGGCCTCTGTGGTCGCTGTGTCCATCAAGCAGTTTCCAGTAAGCACGGGCACTTTTCTGGATAGCTCGGCGAAAGAGCTTTCCTTAACTTCTTTCGTATGGCAAAGACGCAGCGGAAAGACGACATCCTTAAATCAGAGATCCCGCCGACGCTGCCCCTCATGGCGTTGCGGTCTACGATCGTCTACCCGCTCGGCACGATTGCCGTACAGATGGGTGCCCCGGACAATCTTGCACTACTCAGGGAAAATCCTGACGCCGGCCTGATCGTCGCCTTGGTCGTCGCCACCGGCGATCACGACGAGCCGGTAGACATGGGTCAGTTCGTCGGTAGAGTTGGTGTCGCGGCGCGAGTCCACGAGCGAATCAACCTGCCCGGTGAGACCGTCCAGATTACGCTTCAGGGGTTACGTCGAATCGTGATCGACGAGATGTCGCAGACCTCGCCATATCCGATCGCAAAGGTCACGGCCGCAACGGAAATCACCCCGAAACCAGACGAACTGGACGAGCTCGTCTCGCGTATTGTTGTCGCCGCCGAGACGCTGGCTCAGCTCGTCGACAGAATTCCGGATGAGGTGCCGGCAATTCTTAAAATGAATGTCTCGGATCCGGCCCGGTTCGCCGACCTTGCGGCGACTAACATGAACTTCAAGATCGCCGACAAGGACGAGATCGTTCAACGGCTCGACATCGGTCAGCGCCTGCATTTCCTGCTAACGCGCCTCGAACGCGAAGTCGCGAGAGCGCACGTCGTCGAAGACGTAAAACGGCAAACAGAAATCAAAATTGAGCAGCACCAGCGCGAGTTCTATCTGCGCCAGCAGCTGCGAGCCATTCAGGCCGAGCTTGGCGAAACCGATCCGGGTGAGAAGGAAGCAGTCGAAACTCTTCGCAAAATCGAGGAGACGAAGATGTCTGAGCGCGCCGCCCAGGAAGCGCGCCGCGAAACGGAACGCCTTCGGATGCTCTCGC
>JBDUEH010000358.1:0-3345 GCA_040002555.1 Gemmatimonadales bacterium
CTGCATCCGACCGCAAGTCAGCGTCTGACCTCGCACGACGCACCAACGCTCAATACGCCATCTTCGGCACCCTTGTAGGGAGTGCAAACGACTCGGTCAGGTTTCGCGCGACGCTTATCAATATAAAAAACGACCGAGCGTGGGACTACGAAGGGCGTGATTCAACGGTTGAAGCGGCGGCGGCACGGTTCACGGTCGCCGTCCTGGCCGAATTGGGCAAGACACACCGCATCGGCGCGGTCCGGCAATCGTCCTTCGGTTCGAAGTCGATCGATGCGATGCGCGCCTTTCTTCAAGGCGAGCAGTTCTACCGGCGGACTTCGTGGGACTCGGCAGCTGCTTCATATCGAAGGGCCGTGTCCTTTGATAACCGATTCGCGATCGCGCTGCGTCGATCCGCTCAGGTGACAGCATGGCAGCGAAATGGAAGCGATTCAGTAGCTCGCGCGTTTCGTCTCGCGGCGGGAGCGGCCAACCGTGGACTGTCCCCGCGGGACAGTCTCCTTCTCGCCGCAGATTCGCAATCTGCTGCGGTCGCGCGTCTGCCGAGCGACTCGATGAACTGGGCTGTACTGAAGCGCCTTTTCTCCACGGTAGATGAAGCCGCTCGCCGCTATCCCGACGACCCTGAAGTCTGGTACGCAGTCGGCGAAGCACGTTTTCATCAGGGGTACGGGAGTCCGGTCAACGTCACGGAACGTCAGACCCTGCAGGCTTTCGACAAGTCGATCGCGCTCGATTCAGCGTTTGCGCCGGCTTACGTGCACGCCGTCGAGCTCGCGTTCATACTCGATGGCAGGAGAGCAGGCCTTCGGTACGCCGGGTTATATCTCCGATTGCGGCCAACTGACGATGAAGCGGAGGGTATCGCCATTGTAAACGCGGTTGCCGGTGGGAACTCCGGGAACTCGGCAAGCGACAGCGTGCTCGACCAGGCATCCCCCGCTGCCATCATGGCTGCATACCAAACAGTGCGACGTTGGCCTGATTCAGCGCAGACCGCACTCCGTCTTCTCCAATCAACTGGACGACGCCCTCGGACCTCTCCAACATACGTCAGCGACTCCGTCAGACTGTGGAACTTTCTCCCGCTACAGCTGGCATATCGCGGACGCCTGAGTGAAGCCTACCTGGCGCTGGGCAATCGGCCGTCCCGCATCTTCGCCGAGCTCGCGCTCCTTGGCGGACTTCCGGCTGATACCGCCGCCGCCGTGTTTTCGAGATGGGTGAAAGACGGATTGCCTCAAGCATTCCATGCGCTTCCGTGGCTCGCTGCTACACGAGATTCGCTCACGATTCAAACGCTGATGGCTCGCGCCGATGCGGACTCCAGGCGGGGTTCCGAGTTCGCCAGGCGGGGCGGACGCTATCGCGCGGCATCGACGCGTGCCTACCTGAGTCTGGTCAGGAGGGATACGGCTGATGCCCTCAAGCGGTTTGTCGCATTGCCTGACACGCTTTGCATCGCCTGTTACCTCGATCGACTCACCGCAGCCCGCCTCCTGGCCACGCGCGGCAGGCTCGCCGAGGCCGATTCACTGCTCGGCCAGCGGATAAATAGCTTCGTGACACCGGCCGAAGTCCTCATCGCGCTGGAACGTGGACGAGTCGCCAAGCGGCTCGGACGAAATGCCGAAGCAACCCAGGCGTTCCGACGTGTGGTCGATGCATGGTCGACCGGTGATCAAACGCTTCAGCCTTTGGTGACAGAAGCCAGGCGCGAGCTCGCCACGCTGTTGAAGCAACCGGGAGGCTAGCGCCGTAAATACTTGTTTACTTAACTTGTTTGGGCAGGCCGGACGGTTGGGAGGCGCTTCCGCCGAACACACCGCTGCCTGTAGGTAATCACCAAGGAGGAACACATGAAAGGCATCACGCTCACGGCACTGACGCTGGCGCTCGTCTCCGCTGCATGTCAGGAGGCTACAACGTCACCGCAAATCAGCGGCGTCCCTGATCTGCGATACTCGTTCGATAATGCTCCGCCGCCTCCCATTGACACGGGTGCTGTCGGAGCCAGCCAGGACGCCCAATCGACCACCTACACGTTCCAGGTGACTTACTTCTTCAACCCGACAGGCAACGCGGGTTATCTGAAATTCGACAAGAATCAGGATGGATCCACCGAAATTGATAAGAACGCACAGGTCAATTATTCGCAGGGCACCTTTTCCGGAAAGGGCTTCGTGACTATCGCCGAGGCATCCGGGTCCGAGCTCGTGATTGACTTGTCGACGGTAACACAGGCGAGCAGCAGTTTCTCCTCCTGCTCTGCCCCGGTAATTACGCCCAGTTCGACGGCAGATACGCGGCCGGAGGGTGGTTGCTTCGCCCTGACCTTCAGTGGCGTGACTCGCAACGGGACCGCGACATCGTCGCCGTTCGTTTTGGTTCCGGGCTGCAGAAATGAGCGGGGTATAATCCCTTGCGTCAGGCCACCGACCGAAGGCGCCGCTTAGTCGCGGCTTCGGCATAAAGCGGGGCCGGAACCCGGCGCGGCTTCCGGCCTTTCTTTGGCCGACAGCGAACCTCGTGGGCGAGCGGTCTGCGCACACGAGGCGGCGACTTAGGTCCGGTAACTCAAAACCAATCACCTGGCTGAAGCCGATTGAACCCGACAGGTACTAATTCGAAGCGCGGATCAACGACGGTGACCGATTAATTCATAATATTCAAGAGGACGTTCTCGATACAGCTGGTTATCCCGCCAACATACGACGCGCGGCGCAGAGTCTGACAAAGCGTCATGACTAAAAAAATTCTTCGACGCACCGACACCATCGAGCTCGGCGGTGCGAGTGTGCCATCTATACTTCTGCGCCCTGACCTCGATGATCATGTGCCCGGCGTTCTACTCCTCCACGGCTACAGCTCATCCAAGGAAGTGCTGTCGACTACGATGGGCATTGCCCTCGCTCTCCGCGGAATTGCCAGCCTGTCCATCGACCTTCCGCTCCACGGCAGTCGCGACGAAGACATGTTCGAGGAAGCTCGGTCCAATCCGCTCGGTCTCCTGCAACACTGGAAGCGCGCGATCGACGAAGCGAAGGGTGCGATCGCGTGGCTCGCGGCGCACAGCGCAATCGATTCACTCTGCATCGGCATCGTCGGATATTCCCTCGGCAGCTACATCGCGCTCCAGACTGCAGCGGCCGAGAAGAGCGTTAAGTGCGTCGTCGTCGCTGCAGGCGGAGATCTTCCCGCAACACAGTGGACGAGCATGGTGCGAATGGTTACCGATCCACTCGCATCAGTGCGGAAGTTGAGCGGCCGACCGCTGCTCGTTTTGCACGGCGTTAACGATCGCACCATTCGGCGCGAGCAGGCGCAGGCATTGTTCGACGC
>JBDUEH010000359.1:0-3344 GCA_040002555.1 Gemmatimonadales bacterium
CCTTGAGGACGTATTTGTGGAGTATCTTCACCGGGTGAAATATACGGGGGACCGTTGCGCCTGTGACCCTTCACTGAGTGCGCCGCAATCGAGCGCACTCGTCATACACCGCGGGGCGCTTTTGTGCGCCTTCGCGCTTCTTGCTGTACTGCCCGCCACGGCTCAGGCTCAGGTTCCTCAGCGAGACACCGTTATCGCGCCCACTCCGCGCGACACGACGTCAAGGCCTCGCGTCCGGATTCGGCTCGAACCGGACTCGCTCGCGATCCGCCTGCCAACTGTCCTTTCTCGCGCGGATCGCGAAAGCTACAGGAAAGCCGTGGCCCAGATCGAAGCGGCCCGGGCAACTGCATTTCAGCAGAACATGCGGTCGATCATCCAGGCGGTATGGGGCCAGGTCGCTGCATCCACGTTTGCAACGGCGGCAACTCCTCCATCGTTTGCAGTTGAGCCGCCAGACAAGTCAGAGCGAAAGGTTGCTACAAAAGCAGGCGACATTATAGCCGAGCATTCCGACCTGACCCTCGAGCTGAATGCGAGAATGGAGCTCAGGGCAGAGAAGAACCAGAATGAACGGTGCGCTGTGGTGTCAGTGCAGCAGGTATTCGACTGCCAGAGCAATTTCCTGCCGATTACCGACTTCCAGTTCAACGCGAAGTCGGGTGGTGTAATCGCTGACAGAATTCATGTCGATGTTGATTATGACACTCAGAGGGAGTTCGACGGATCGAACAACATCTCTGTCAACTACGAGGGGAAATCAAACGAGCTCATCCAGCGCATCGAGCTGGGCAACGTCACGTTTCAGCCTCCGGTGTCGCGGTTTATCACCGCCGGCATCCCGAGCGGAAATTATGGATTACAGGCAATCGCAAAGGTTGGCGCTGCGCGGCTCAGAGGCATCGCTGCCCAGCAAAAGGGGAACATAGTCAGCGACCGGGTCTTCACGGTTGGTGATCGCACTTTGTCTGCCGTCGATCGACGTATAGAAGACCACCAGTTCGAGCAGCGGCGCTTCTTCTTCACGGTGCCGCCAGGCGCCCTCGGAGCGTCGTATCCAAACATCGACATCCTCGACAGCCGGAGGATGGAGCTGCTGGCGAGGTCGCTTCCCGACACTCTGAGGCCAACGAAAGTGTTTCTGTACCGGTTGTTGATCGGCGGACAACCACCGAATCCCAGTGGGCCACAATTTCGCATTCTTGGAGATCCGCTTTCGCGACGCGGTCCGGTGTACGAACGCCTTCGCGAAGGCATCGACTACTACGTCGATCCTTCCCAATTGTGGGTCGCCCTCGTTCGGCCCCTTTCATTGAACAACGAGCGACTCGTGGTCGCCTACAGAGTACGGATCAATGGGCAAGACACGATCAATGTTTCGACCGGCGGCACTCCAGACCTCGAGTTTCGCTCCCAAACCGAGCAGTTCGCCAACCTCCTGTGGGATCCGCAGGTCACTCCGGGCCAGCCCGCCTTTGAGCGCGAGATACGAAGCGTCTATCGCATTGGGGGACCGGAGCTCCTGCGGCCCAGCGTGGTGGTCAAAGTCGTCACCGGTACGAGCGACGATCAGGAGAAGCCGACTAGCTCATCTCCCGGCGGCGCAAACACGTATCTCCAACTCTTCGGTCTCGCCCAGAAAACCAACACATCGACGTTCGATCTCGAAAACCGTTTGTGGCCACGGCCTTCTGATCCAAACTTCGAGCTGAGCCTCGGGGCTTCGGCATCGCATGTCATTAGAGATCATTTCCTCGTCTTTCCATCGCTTCGGCCGTTCGCGAGAAACGGCCTGGCCGGTGCCGCAAATCCAGGCAACGATACGATCTACACGACGCCTTCCGAGTATTTGAGGACTGCTCAACGGCCGCCGTCGGTCTATCACATTCGAGTCAGGTACCAGGCGGAAGGAAGCGGCGAGGGCGGGTCGCTAATGCTCGGATCAATCCAGGTGCGTCCCAATTCGGAACGCCTGCTTGTGGATGGAATACAGCTTTCGCGCGGAAGCGACTACACCGTGGACTACGATCTTGGCCGCGTGACGTTCTCGCGGCCTGATACGCTATTCCCTCGACCGCGACAGGTCTCTGTGCAGTTCGAAGAAAATCCTGTATTCGCCGAAACTCCGACATCCATTCTCGGAGCTACAGCCGAGATACCGATGACGAACGGAAGTCTCAGCTTTACGGCAATCTCTCAAACACAGAACAGCACTTTCACGCGTCCCCCCCTCGGCTTCGAGCCGGCAGCTTCGCTTGTCGCAGGAGTAACGGCGCAATTCAGCTTCGACGCGAACCCACTCACGTCTCTCGTCTCGCATTTGCCATTCGGCCAAACGACGGTACCCTCGCGAATCAACGTGAGCGGAGAGTTTGCGGCCAGCCGGCCGAAGACCAATGCGGCGGGCCAGGCATATCTCGAATCGTTCGAGGGCGAAGGCGGCATTAGTGTCTCGCTCTCCGACGCGCAGTGGTATTACAGCAGCCAGCCAGCCCTCGGCCGACTGGTTCCTGCGCAACTTGGCTCGAGCGTGCTCGACCTCAATCGGGCAGCGACGATGGCATGGCAGAGTGACGGACTCGATGCGGCAGGGAAAGCATTCCGTCCGAGAATCGAAGACATCGATCCTCTCACCAACATCATCGGGACCGGCATCTCCGCTCCGGAGCCGTTATTGTGGATGACGCTCTACCCGTTATCTGTTGGTGGACTGCGAGGGCAGGGCGGCTTTCAGTGGACGGTGAGCCAGACGCCGATTGGCAGAAGATGGCGGTCGATTCGAACGCCGCTCGGACCGAGCGGGTCTGATCTCTCCCGAATCGAGAGTATCGAATTCTGGGCACGCATTCCGGTGTCAGCAGCACGTCGCAGTAGAAATCCGGTGATGGTTCTCGATTTTGGTAACGTTTCGGAAAACACCGTCGCGTTTGCCCCGGATACGCTGAACGTGAAGCTCGCGAACGGAACGAACGCAGGACTCGATACACTCTTTACCGGAAAGCAGATTCAGGGAATCGACCGGCTCGACAGCGAGCGTGATCCGTTCTCTCGCGCCTTCAACGCCGGAGTGAACGATAAGGGACTTGCGGGCGATATTGCCGGAGCGATCAACGTGGTAACCGACACTCTGCCAGGATTGCCGCCGACAAGAGACGTGCTTGGAAATTTCGCCACGTGCCACGGTGGCTATTCGTTCATCCACCTGCTCGGCGACTCGCGGACAAACTGCACAGTCGGTAACAACCGTCTCGATGACGAGGATATCGACAACGACAATGTTCTGAATTTGACGACTGCCGAGAGAAATTCCGAGCAGCTGCGACGCTACGTCGTCAACATGGCGG
>JBDUEH010000360.1:0-3338 GCA_040002555.1 Gemmatimonadales bacterium
AGCGCGCGAAGCGGACGGCATCCCACATCACGAGAAAGAATCCGGAGAAGCCGAGGTTGTCGATCACGCGCAGCTCGTGCTCGATCTGCTTCGTCTGCGCCTGCGAGAGATTGTATCCCCAGCGCTCGCGCGCGCCCTCAAATACTTTCACGCGCAGGAAATGGGTGTCGGTGATGCCGGGCGGACTGGGGAACTTGGGCAAGGGGGGTCTCAGCCAGCTCAAATCGAAATCGCATTCGCCAGCAATCATTTCGCTGCGCTCGAGACCCTCCTCGCGACCCTTCCACCGCTCAGCCATCTCACCAGGCGAAAGCAGACGCCACTCCCCGTTGGGATGCAGCAGTCCCCGCGTCATCGCCTTATCTATAGTAGTGTCGTACCTGAGCGCGGTCAGAATGTCGTGCACGAGCCGGCTCGACTGGTCGGCATAACGCGGGTCGTTCGTCGCAACCCACGGAATCTTTTGCTTGCCCGCGAGATCGATCAGTGCCGCAGCGAGCGCAGCTTCACATCCGCCCGTGTGATGAAGCTGGACCTCGACGGCGAGCCTATCCCTGAACACGTCGTTCCATTCGGAGAGCATCCGCGCCGCGGCGGAATATTCGCACGCCTGAATCTTCGCGCCGATCGGACCCGAGGCAGGACCCGTGAGCGCATGAATCCCCGCATTGTGTTTGACGATGTCGCTCCAGCTCACCCGCGGACGCCCGCGCATTCCGGCGTTCTGTCCTTTCACCCATCCGCGAAGCGAACCCACCCGCGCCTTCGTCACGAGCGCGCCGATATTCCGCATCCCCTCGGCGCTTTTCGCGTAAAAGGCGGCAGGTCGTCCATCGACGTTGAGCTCGACTCCGACCACCGGCCGGATTCCTTGGCGCTGGCACTCGAGCACAAACCTCGGCACACCACCCAGGTCAGCGGTGTCGGCTATACCTATAGTATGGAAGCCGAGTTCGGCGGCTCGTTTGACCAGCGCCTCGGGGGTGAGGGCGCCGTCATTGAACGAAAAGGCGGTGTGGCTTCGGAGCTCGATGAACGACATGGGCACCAATCGTAATACCGAATAAACACCGAAGCAAGAAGAACGCGGGTCCCCTGAACTTTCGACAGAGAGGCCCGCTCGTCCAGAAACTCTCCTGGCAGGAAACCGCTCGGCAGATGGCGCCTTACCAGGAGAACTGAACCGACTGGGACTCAGCGAACAGCGATGGTCTCGAAGAGTGAAGCGATATGAAATCCGACGTGCAGATCGCGCACCTGTTGTGATCGTGAGCATCGATACGCTGAATGACGTGCTCAGCACCGTCACTGTTTGTCCGCTGACCACGCAATTGCATCCCGCATGGCGCACGCGTCTCGGCGTGAAGGCCGGAAGTCGCGACGCGGAAATAGCCGTCGATCAAATCCGCACCATCAGCAAGTCGCGAATCAGCAAGAAACTTGGATCGCTGACACCTGAAGAGGCCGCAACGCTGCGTCGCATCATCACGGAGATGTACGGAGAGTAGATCGGCAACGCGCAATGCCGTCCTGGTTGCGTCAAAACCATGACACTATTGTCAACATGAGAATTGACATCCGATTCAGTTTCTTCGTCGCGACGTCCCTCGTCGCATCAATCGCCGCATGCACTCCGAAGAGTGATTCGAAAGTGCAATCCGATAAGACTGCCGCGACAACGGCGGCGACAACGGCGGCGAAAACGCCAGCAGTTGGCAGGTACGCCGACGTCGATCGGCCACTCACGCTGGAAAACATAGCCGACGAAACGGCTACAGCATGGGCGGCGCGATTGTACTCGAAGCTGCCATCCGCCATCCGGAGCTCGTTCGGAAGCTTATCTTCGCCGACGGAGCGAGCTACAACCCCGACGCGTACTATCCACAGATGATGGCGATGGAAAAGAAGATGACCGGCGCCGACCTCGACGGCAGTCCGTTCAAGGTGGCTTACACGCGCGTCGCGCCGAATTCCGGGAACTGGAACGCGCTCTTCGAGAAAATCAAAAAGATGGACATCGACTGGAAAGGCGTCCCCGTAAGTGACGTAAAATCGATCAAGGTCCAGACGCTTCTGATGATCGGCGACGCCGACATCGTCCGCCCCGAGCACACCGTGGAAATGTTCCGTCTCCTCGGCGGCGGCGTGCCCGGGGATATCGTCGGCTTACCGCGATCCCAGCTCGCCGTGCTGCCGGGCAGCACAGACGTCACGCTCATGCAGAGGAGCGAGTGGCTTATCCCGCTGGTGAACGCATTTCTCGACGCTCTTCCGCCGAAACCGGCGGACGTGCAGAGACAGTAACGGTCAGCAACGGACGCGACGAGTGGCTAGGATTTCGGTACGTACGGCGCCGCGCTGTCTCCCCACAGCTTGTGGAGCCTCGCGTCCCGTCCGCACCCTCGCCGATAAGCGTTGTAATGATCGGGGTTTCTATCCGCGAAGTGCTGATGATATTCCTCGCCCCGCCAGAATGGAGCGTCGGCGACGATCTCGGTGACAACCGGAGTCTTAAAATGGCCAGATGCGTCAAGCGCTTTCTTCGACCCAGTCGCAGCAGCGGACTGCGCTGCATTGTGCGTGAAGATCACAGTCCGGTAATCGTTGCCCCCGTCGCAGAATTGCCGGTCCTTCGTCACCGGATCGATGTTGTGCCAGTAAACGTCGAGCAGCTTCTCATACGTCACTTTCGACGGATCGAACTCGACCTCTACAGTCTCGGTATGACCTGTGGTTCGCGTGTTCACTTGCTCGTACGTCGGGTTCTTCGTGTGACCGCCGGCGTACCCGACCGTTGTCGCAACAACGCCGGGCACGTGCTGGAACGGGCGCTCCATGCTCCAGAAGCATCCGCCGGCAAACATCGCGGTGTCTATCTTCGCCGTCGCCGGAGGTTTCTTCTCAATGACATTATTCTCAGCGGCCATCCTCACCGAGTCGTCTTTCATTGCGGCGACTACAGTGTCTTGAACGAGTGACGGCTTTGCAGTCGCGGCAATGGCCTGCGCGGACTCGCCACGACTGCATCCTTGGGCCGCCAACGTGATCGCTGCCGAACAAAACAGAATTTTTGAAAATCGCATCGTTTCCTCTCTCTCCTAGCGGCGTCCGCCGTCATTGTTTGTGTCGAGGCTCTCGAGGAACGCGATCAGGTCCGCGCGCCGGCTGCCATTCGACACGTAAAACGGGTGCGGTGCGGTTGCGCCGCGCTTTGAATTGAACAGATCGTCGAGCGTTGCAACCGAGTTGTCGTGCAGGAACACCGGCTTTCTCGCAAGATCGAGAAGGAACGGCATGGCTTCACCGCGGATGTCACCACGAATGCTGGCATTTACGAT
>JBDUEH010000361.1:0-3338 GCA_040002555.1 Gemmatimonadales bacterium
AACCCACCGAGCTCGTAGACGAAGCATTCGTTCGTCTCATCGGCCAAAGTCAGGTGTCGTGGCAGAACCGCGCCCAGTTCTTCGCCGTCGCATCGCGAACAATTCGCCGTATCCTCGTCGATCACGCGAGACACAATAGCCGACAAAAGCGAGATCACGGCATGCGTGTGACTCTCGACGAATCTATCAGCGAAGCCCCGGATCGGTCGGTCGATCTTGTTGCACTCGATGACGCGCTCGAGAGACTCGAAGCCGCCGCTCCCCGGCAAGCGCGTGTCGTCGAGATGCGATTCTTTGGCGGCCTGGAGGTAGAAGAGACTGCCCACGCACTTGGGATTTCACCCGCAACGGTGAAACGCGACTGGACGTTCGCGCGCGCATTCCTGCTCAACTCCCTTCAGGCCTCAGCATGACTCATGGCTGAAACGCCGCTGACACCAACGCGACTCGAAAAGCTTCAGACCCTATTCGAAGAAGCCCTCGACCATCCGTCGGCGGAGCGTGAGGCGTTGCTCGTTGAACGCGTGCCCGCCGATGCTGACTTGCGCGCCGAAGTCCTCGCGCTGATCAGTGCTCACGAGCGCGAGGAATCAGCATTTCGGAGCCCGCTCTCTCCTTCACTAGTTGTCGATGCTGCAAGCGGCGAAGATCGTTGGGTCGGTGCACGTGTCGGCGCCTACGAGGTAGTCCGCCTCGTTGGCGTTGGTGGAATGGGAGCTGTTTACGAAGCCGCTCGTGCCGACGATCAATACAAAAAGAGAGTCGCGGTCAAGTTTCTTCATCGACACGTCGGCAGCTCGCAGGCGCTCGCTCGCTTCAGGGTAGAGCGTCAGATTCTCGCGAATCTGAACCATGCGAACATCGCGGCCCTCGTTGACGGCGGTGTCACAGCGGATGGTCAGCCGTACTTCATCATGGAGTACGTTGACGGACAGCCGATCACACATTGGTGCGACGAGCAGCGGCTGTCAGTTCGCCAGAGGCTCGATCTCTTCCTTCAGGTTTGTGCAGCGGTTCAGAGTGCACACCAGAGTCTCGTCGTACATCGCGATCTCAAGCCGGGGAATATTCTCGTCACCCGCGAGGGTCGGGTGAAGTTGCTTGACTTCGGTATCGCGCGATTGCTCACGCCCGAAGGCGATCCCGATCAACTGCCAGTGACGATCTCGGGCAATCGATCGTTCACGCCAGACTACGCCGCCCCGGAACAACTCCGCGGACTTCCGGTTGATACACGCGCCGACGTCTACGCCCTGGGGGTAGTTCTGTTTGAATTGCTTGCCGGGCATCGCCCGTTCGATCTTCGGGAGAAAAGTCTCTCCGAAGTGGAGCGGATTGTTTGCGAGTCGGAGCCTGCAAGGGTGAGCGTGTCGATCAATGAGGCACGTGCAGGATTGCTTGGCGAACGTTCTGCAACGCGAGCACGAGCGAAGATTCAGGGTGATCTCGATGCCGTCGTGAGCATGGCGATCAGGAAGGAGCCGGAGCGTCGATACGGATCTGCAGACCTGATGGCTCGCGATGTTCAACGGCACATCGATGGGCATCCAGTATCCGCTCAACCTGAAAGCGTGGGCTACCGCGTACGCAAATTTGTTGGGCGACGACGGCTCGAGACCGCAGCAGTCACTTTCGCCGTGTTGTTTCTTGTGGGCGGCTTGATCGCGACGACGAGTCAGGCGCGAAGGGCTGAGGCGCAAACGAGACGCGCTGAAGCTCAAAGCCAACGCGCTGAACAAGTCACTTCGTTCGTAACCACCATGCTTGGTGCGGCCGATCCCGCGTCACTCGGGAAAGACGTCACGGTTCGCGAAGTACTCGACTCGGCCGCGGCACATGTGGACACACTATCTCGCAACCCGTTGCTCGAAGCAGAAATTCGGGACGTTATCGGCGGCACCTATATGGGGCTCGGCGAGTTTGAGTCTGCGAACAAGCAGTTCCTGAGTGCGCTCGACGCACACAAGCGGCGTGTGCCTCAGGGTGATCATGAAACGGCAATAGCGCTCACAAGGCAGAGCTACGCGCTGGAATACCTTGGAGAGTATTCTGCCGCCGACTCAGTTCTTTCGAAGGCGGCGGTGCTGCTGCAACAATTCCCGTATAAGGATCCGCTCGAACGCGCCGGTTTCCTCGATCAGCGGGCGCGCATTATCGCGCGATTGGGCAGAAACAAGGAAGCCGAGCCGCTCTTTCAGGAAGCACTCGACATCACGAAGTCCGCGGCCCCAGGCCGCGACTCCCTCCTGTCACACGCGTACGTTCAACTTGGCTTCGTCGAAAGCGAGCTCGGCAAGTTCGCTCAGGCCGAAGCGTTATATGAACAGGGGATCGTCGCTGCGCGCCGCGCGTATGGAAATGAGCACTCCGAATTGGCGGCGATGCTCTCACCGTACGCGACCGTGCTGGAACGTTCCGGCAAAATCGCGAAGGCGGATTCGACGTATCTCGAGGTCCTCGCGATGCGGCGGAAGCTCCTGGGTCCGGAGCACCCTGAGTATGCGTGGACGATGTTCAACTACGCAGACTTTCTCATGACGCACAAACGATATCCCGAGGCGGTGGACTGGTCGCGACGAGTATTGAAGCTTCGAGGGAAAACGCTTCCTGAAACGCATCCCGCAATCGCTACAGCGATGGGAGTTCTGGGTCGCTCTCTTGGGCCGATGGATTCCCTCGTTGCAGCAGAGAAATATCTTCGCGAGGCTCTTGCGCTCCGAAAGAAAAACTTGCCGGAGGGGCACTGGCTGATTGCGTCGAGTGAAAGCGCCCTTGGGGCCCATTTCACACTAGCCCACCGTTACAAGGAAGCCGAGGATCTGCTTCTTCCCGCCGAGCGGAAGCTGGTTGAGATCAGGGGCGAGGATGCGCCGGTTGTCGGTGATGCTCGTGCACGTATCGTTGCGCTCTATTCCGCGTGGGGCAAACCGGATGTAGCAGCACGCTGGCAGGCAAGAATCAAAACCCTGCCTCCGCCTCCACAATAACTACACAGAATATGAAACAACGGCTGCTTTTTCTCCTTGTTCTTGCCTGTCCTGTCGCGGTATCCGCACAGTCGCCCGCGTCGCTGCGCACACTTGCTCATGATTACTACGCGTGGCGTGACGCGGCCTATCCAGTAGCATCGAGCGACAAGGGCAAACACAACTGGGACAACCAGCTTACCGATTATCGCATGTCGTCCGTGCGCCAAAGGCGCGCGCATGTCGAAAGCCTGCTTGCCCGCGTGAAATCGATCCAGAGCGGACGGTGGGGCAAAGACGATCGCATCGACAAGGTGCTGTTCGAAGCACAGCTCGAAGGAGACGCGTTCTTCCCCCGCGTAATGCGACCTG
>JBDUEH010000362.1:0-3329 GCA_040002555.1 Gemmatimonadales bacterium
CTTCCCAATCGACCTTGGTGCCGTTGATCGCGAGAATGCTGTCGCCGTGCTGAAGTCGCGCCAATGCTGCCGGCCGGCCGGCGATTAGCGAATCGGCTTTTGTCGTGAGATAAGGATCACCGTAATGAACGAACATCCCTGTCGTAACAACGAACGCGAGAATCAAGTTCATCGTCACACCTGACAGGAGAATCATCAGCCTCGCCCACAGCGGCTTCGATTCGAACCACCGGTCAGGCGGAATCGGCTTAGGACCAAAGGGCACCATCGCGTTCGGATCCATCGCATCACCACTCTCAGTGAGTTGAGTGGCAGAATTCTCCGATCCGCCTTCGAGAAATGCGGTGGTCTCGTCTTCTCTCGAAGCCATGCGCACATATCCGCCAATCGGCAGCATTGCGAGAACATACTCCGTCTCGCCGTGACGACGACGCCACAGCGCCTTGCCGAATCCGATCGAGAATCGGGGCGTGTATACGCCAACGGCTTTCGCTGCCAGGAAGTGGCCAAGCTCGTGGACAAAAACCACAAGGCCAAAAACAAAAATCGGTGCGATGTATACCAGCATCAGAACAACTCCATTACGTGCATTCTTGCCGAGGCGTCTGCCTCGAGCAGCTCTTCGCGATTACCACCGGGCAGATCGCCCAGCCGGTCGAGCGCAGATGCGATCGCCCTTGGAATGTCGTCGAATTTGATCCGGCCGTCGAGGAACAGGGCAACCGCCTGTTCGTTGGCAGCGTTGTAAACAGCAGGTGCCGCGCCTCCCCTCTTTCCAGCACCAATTCCCAGACCAAGCGCAGGAAACCGGGAAATGGCAACCGGCTCGAAAGTCAGCGGCGAGTTCCTGACAGGATCGAATCCTCCTACGCCATCGTCGTGCGCGCGTTCAGGATGCGTCAGCGCATAGAGCACCGGAAGCTCCATGCTCGGCACACTCATCTGCGCGACCACACTCCCGTCGATGAATTCGACGAATGAATGCACGATGCTCTGCGGATGCACCACGACGTCAATCTGATCGTAGTCGAGCCCGAAAAGGAAATGTGCTTCGATAACCTCGAGCGCCTTGTTCGCGAGCGTGGCGCTGTCGATGGTGATCTTACGTCCCATCGTCCATGTCGGATGCCTGAGTGCGTCTTCCAGCGTCGCGTCGGCAAGCTGTTCCTTGCTCCAGCCGCGAAACGGACCGCCCGACGCTGTCAGGATGATTCGCCGGACTTCCGATCTGGGCCGCGTTCCGATGCACTGGAGAATGGCGCTATGCTCGCTGTCCACCGGGACGATCTCTCCGCCGCCTTCCCTGCACGCCTGCTCGGCAAGCGCCCCAGCGACCACCAGCGTTTCCTTGTTTGCCAGCGCCACGCGCTTGCCAGCTCGCAACGCGGCGAGCGTAGCGTCGAGCCCGGCTGCACCAACAACGGCGTTGAGAACGATATTCGTGTCATCGCGTGTCGCGGCTTCTACGAGAACGTCGGTGCCGGTCCGCCAATCGCTGCCGACACTTTCGTCATGGCAAACCAGTCCGACATACGCCGGCGAAAACTCTTTCGCTTGTTCCGACAGCAGCGCGGCATTGGTATTCGCAGTCAGCGCCGTAACGGAGAAACGATCCTTTTGGCGAGCGAGCACACGCAGCGCCGTCGTCCCTATCGAGCCCGTCGATCCGAGGATCGCGACTCCCTTCCGATTCATCCCGGTGCCGGTAGCAGCAGTGCGCCAAGGAGCAGGTACGCGACTGGCAACACAAACAGCAGGCTGTCGAATCGGTCAAGAATCCCACCGTGACCGGGAAGTAGCTTTGAAGAGTCTTTCACGCCCGCGTCACGCTTGAGCAGTGATTCTGCGAGGTCACCGAGTTGTCCGACAACTCCGATCGTAATTCCGAAAATCACGAGGCCGGTCGGACTCAAGCCGAGCTGCGCAAATGGCCTCAACAGAAAATGCGAATAAAGCCATGCGCCAAGAATCGCGACCAGCAATCCGCCAATCGCACCTTCAATCGTTTTCGCCGGACTTACTGCCGGAATCAACTTGTGTTTTCCAAGCATGCGTCCGAATGCATACGCACCCGTGTCAGTCGCCCATGTTACTGCGATTGGAAACATCACGAGTATCGTTCCTGCCAACGCTCCAACCGCGTACTCATGGTAGCGCAGCGGATACATGTATGCGACTAGAGATGGATAGATGATCGCGGCGAGCGTGACCGAAAACGAGACTAGCGGTTTCCGCTCCACGCCGCGCGCCCAGATCACTGCTGCAAGCAGCGCGAGAAACACGAGCACTGCGGCAGCGAGAGTCACACTGAAAACGCCCAGGTAGCTGGCGTGCACAGCGATTGGAATGGCTGCGGCGAGAACTATTGCGGGAATCTCGAGCGGCTCAGTGCCACCGGCTCGCGCCATGCGCAAAAGCTCCCACGCACCGATTGCTGCGACTGCTCCAAGCGCCGCCGCGAACACCCAGCCACCAACGAAGATCAGCGCAACAGTAAGGGGGGCACCGACTAGCGCGAACAACACGCGCCTTGTGAGCTCTGACACGAACTCAGACTTCCATTATTTCGGCTTCTTTTCCCTTTAGCAGCTCGTCGATCTTCGATATGAAGTCGTCATGCATCTTCTGGAGGTCCTTCTCTGCGTGCTTGACATCGTCTTCACTCGTCCGGTCGAGCTTCTTCAGCTTGTCGCGGCCTTCGGTGCGAGCATGACGGATTCCGATGCGCGCCTCTTCCGCGAGCTTGTGAACGACCTTCACGAGATCCTTGCGTCGCTCTTCGTTCAGCGCAGGGAGCGGAACGCGGATGACTCCGCTCTGCGACATCGGATTCAAGCCGAGGTCGGAATCGCGAATCGCCCGTTCAATCAGCGAAATCTGGCCCTTGTCCCAGGGAGTCACGGTCAACATTCGCGGCTCGGGAGCGGAAACGCTCGCAACCTGGTTGATCGGCATCGTCTGTCCGTAGACTTCGACGCGAATTGTATCGAGAAGGCTCGTGGTCGCCTTGCCGGTGCGGATTGAAGCGAGCTCGCGCTTTGAGCTTTCCAGCGATTTGTCCATCGCCGTGCGAGAATCCTTCGTGATCTGTTGAATCGTGCTCATTGAACCAGTGTCCCGATGCGCTCACCGCTGACGGCTCGCGCGATCGCTCCAGGAGTGTTGATGTTCAGAACTATTACTGGCAAAGTGTTTTCGCGGCAGAGAGCGATCGCAGTCTGATCCATCACGCCAAGCTCCTTGAGCATGACGTCGCGATAGCTGATGTCGGTGAACAGCGTTGCCGTCGGATCTTTCTTTGGATCGGCAGAATACACGCCATCGACGCT
>JBDUEH010000363.1:0-3314 GCA_040002555.1 Gemmatimonadales bacterium
GCAGATTCAACCACACATCGACGCCCTGCACAAGAAGATGGGCCAGATGCATGTCGTAATCTTCGAGGAACGCCACTCGTCCCTCGAATTGCGGATCCCTCGTAAAATGGTGCACTTCCTGGAGGATTTTCTTGCCGCCCGTGTCCTCGGGGTGCGCTTTTCCGGAAAAGATTATCTGCACGGGCCGGGAAGTATTTACGAGGATTGACCTGAGCCGCTCGACATCCCTGAAAATCAGGTTCGCACGCTTGTATGTCGCGAACCGGCGTGCAAAACCGATAGTCAGGGCGTCCGGGTCGAGCATGAGACCAGAGCCAACCAACGCGGCCGCTTCTTTTGGGCGCTCGAGGTAGTTCCGCCGTGCTTCGTCACGAATCAAACGCATCAGCGCGTTCTTGAGACTCACGTGGACATGCCACAGTTGCGCGTCGTCGAGCGAAAGAACGCTCTCCCACGCGCCTTCCTCGGAAAAGTGCGATCCCGAGTGAGAGCCAAGCTTGGGATCGAGCAGCTCCATGATCGAGTTCGCCATCCACGTTGCGAGGTGCGTCCCGTTCGTCACGTGACCGATCGGCACCGCGTCCGCTTCGCGGCTCGGCCACAATCCCTTCCACAACTCGCGCGTGACGACGCCATGTCTCTTCGAGACGGCATTCACGCGTCGCGAAAGGCGAATCGCGGTCGAGGTCATGTGGAATGTCGTGTTGCCGGGAATCGGATGCTTTCCGATCGCGAGGAACGCTTCCGAGTCGATGCCCATTTGCTCCCACACGGGTCCCGCGCATGCCTTTATCTGCTCGCGATCAAACGTGTCGTGCCCCGCCGGCACCGGCGTGTGCGTAGTGAAAGTGCTAGAACTTCGAACCTTCGTCACTGCTTCACCGAATGGCATTCCGGCAATTGTCAGCTCACGCACTCTTTCGACGAGCATGAACGACGCGTGCCCCTCGTTTGCGTGCCATGCCGATGGATCGTAGCCGAGGGTGCGCAATACGCGAACGCCGCCGACGCCGAGCAGCCATTCCTGTCGAAGACGAAGGGCCGGGCCGCCTGCGTAGAGCTTGCTCAAAAGCTGCCGATCCTCGACGTGATTCGATTCGAGATTCGTATCGAGCAGGATGATCGGAGTGCGTCCAGCGATGAGCCGGGAAGCGCGAATGTGAATGTCGCGACCGAAAGTGTTCACGATCGCGAGATGAGATTCGCCGCCTCGGCCGCCTATCGGAGTGATCGGCGTCCGCTCGGGGTCGAAATTCACATCCGAATCTTCCTGCCAGCCGTCCATGCGAATTCGCTGGTCGAAATAACCGGCGCGATAGAGAATTCCGACTCCGACGAGCGGCACACCGAGGTCGGATGCTGCCTTACAATGATCGCCGGCCAGGACGCCCAGACCTCCGCTGTAAATCGGAACCGAACTGTGAAGACCGAACTCGGCGCAGAAGTATGCGATCGTCTTTTCGCGCTGCTCCCAATGCGCTCGGCTGAACCACGTCTGATCGAACGACTCCTCGGACGCCAGCCAGTTCATCACCTCGTCGTATTTTGCCAGGAACTCACCGTCGGTCGCGAGCGCGACAAGCCGCGCTGGATCGACCTGGTTCAGAAGATCGACGGGGTTGTGGCGGAGAAGGTGCCACAGGTTTTCGTCGATGGACCGGAAAAGGGCGCGGGCTTCGCGGTGCCAGCTCCATTCGAGATTGTTGGCTATGTCGGCCAGCCCCCGAATGCGCTCGGGAGTAGTGGGTAGAATCTTTGCGGGCATCAGTTCGTGTTTTGGGTCGTCAGCGGCTGGTGAAAAGTATACCAATCCTTATCACCAACGGGCTGGTTGATGGCCATGAATGCCACCGGTATCACGGTCAACCGGCCAGCATACGCATTCATCGTTTCTTGCGCTTCCCTTGATCGATAGTAAGATCGCAGTCTGCGAATCCGGGATAAATGATTATGCGGGACCACGGAACCATTGGCAATTCCGCGATGCGCAAGGCTTTGTGGCACATCCTGCCGCTGATCCTGCTCTCCTATTTGTGCGCATACATGGATCGCGTGAACGTTAGCTTCGCGGCGGTCCAGATGAATGTCGACCTGTCGTTCAGCGCAACGATCTACGGGCTTGGCGCGGGGTTGTTCTTCCTGGGCTATTCTCTGTTCGAGGTTCCATCGAACATGATGGCCGTGCGCTATGGGTCTCGCAAATGGCTTGCGCGGATCATGATTACGTGGGGCCTGATGTCGATGGGAATGATGTTCATCCGCACGCCGATGCAGTTCTATGCAATGCGCTTTCTGCTCGGCGTGGCTGAGGCGGGATTCTTCCCAGGTGTGATCTACTATTTCGCATACTGGTTCCCGGCCGAATATCGTGGCCGCGCGGTCAGCCGCTTTTACGTCGCGGCCCCACTGGCCTCGTTGGTAATGGGTGGGATTTCGGCGCGCCTGCTCGGCCTCGACGGGCTGGCCAGCCTTCGCGGATGGCAGTGGCTGTTCCTCGTTCAGGGGCTGCCGTCTGTGCTCGTCGGGCTGATCGTGTTGCGGTTTCTGCCCGACAAGCCCGCCTCCGTGCCTTGGCTGACCACCGACGAAAAAGCGTGGATCGAGGTTGAGCTAGCGCGCGAGGCTGCGCTGATCGGTGAACCAGAAGGCCACAACTTGCTGAAGTTGCTCGGCAATCCGAGGGTGTTGCTTCTGGCGGCGACAGGAATTCTACTCATCGGCGTGACAACTACAGTGGTCCTGTCAGCTCCGATCATGCTCCTTGCATTGACTGGCTTGGATACAAAACATGTCGGCTATCTGGTGAGCCTTGGCGGCATCTTGGGGGCGCTGGTGATGCTGCTTGGCGGCGATTACGCGGATCGCCGCGGCGACCGGTTTCTCAACGCCTTCTGGTTCACGGTGGTAATGGCCGGCGCGCTGTTGACCCTCGCAGTTGCACCATCTCCGATGATCGTGATGGGCGCGTACCTGATATTTGCCGCGACCGGCTTCACGATCGCGATGTTCATTGCGTCTGGCTGGGCCGATGTTCTGCACGTTCGCGAATTGGCGGTCGGCTCAGCCGCGATTAATAGTCTGTGCGGGATAGGCTCTTTCGCGATGCCCTTCGCCTGGGGCGCCACTCGGGACGCGACCGGCGGTTTCGCTGTGGGCTTGACCGCCCTTGCCGTGTGCGCGCTGGCATCGGCTGCGCTGACGATGCAGGTTCGCGCGGGCGTGCGCGTACGGCGTGCGGCGGTGGCAGTGGCAGTGGCAGTCCCAATCGCGGTCTGACCGTGCGGCTCGCAGGTCAGGTAGAAACCGCGACCGTC
>JBDUEH010000364.1:0-3311 GCA_040002555.1 Gemmatimonadales bacterium
CGCTTGTACCTCAATCCCGAATGCAGATGTTCCGATCACAGCCACGGGTCTTGTGCGGATCACGCATCCGTTCCATCCGCTCAGCGGCGAACAGTTCGCTTGCGCGGGCGAGCGCTACAACCGTTACGGAAGACGTCTCCTTCTCCGGGTCGATGATGTCACGGTCTGCTCGGTTCCGCCGCAATGGACGGATCTCGTTGCTCCCGACCCGGAAATCGTCATAGGCGAGTATCGTGCGCTTTTCTGCTTGGCAGATTTACTGGAACTCGAACGCCTGGTAGATCAGCTCCACAAACGTGATTCGTGTAAGAGGCCAGACAATGCGTAAGGTCAATTTCGCCGCTAGTGTAAATGAAACGACGCCGCACGTAGATATGTCTATCTGGTTGCTATACGCTAAAGTATGTAACAATAACGGACTACTCACACTACTAATCTGCTGGACCTGTGTCCATTGTTGCGGCATAAGAATATGTGCACACTATGGGAAAACTATGCCGATGAGAAACAGAGGCAAACCCCAGAAGCTCGAAGCCCTCCGCGAAGAGGGGACATTAAACCCGACTCCCGACGGGGTGCACGATCCGAAGTTTCAAGAGAACGAGTTCTTCGATCCACACGATATCGTTCAGGTCAAATACGAGATGCTTCGTCGGGTCTCTGTCGAAAACGCGTCGGTGAGCGCCGCCACCGAGGAGTACGGCGTTTCGAGGCCGACGTTCTATCAAACCAAGGCCAGCTTTGATAAAGGCGGTGTTGCTGGACTGGTGCCGCGGAAGCGCGGTCCGCGTGGCCCGCATAAACTTCAAGGCCAGGCACTGGCATTCCTCCAGCAGCAACTCGTTGCGGGCGAGCCCGTGCGAGCTCGCGCACTCGCGAAGCTGGTTCGGCAGAAGTTCGACCTCGACATCCACCCCAGAACGATCGAGAGAGCGGTCGCTGGAAAAAAAACTCCCCGATGAGCAGCGCCAACAACAATTCGCGGAGTCATCCATGGTCGTAGCGCAGTACGAAGCGCTGCGCGGCGCTGTCCTCGGTGAAGCGCTGCCGCCCGAAGCGCGTACCGGGCTGCTGCTCTTTCTCCGCGGTGGAATGTGCGGATGGGCGCGGGCGGTGGCCACCATGTGTGCACCGCAGCGGCCAACTGGCTCTCGGCCACCAAACTGGACCATTCCGGAAGAGCACCGAGCCGTCGTTCATATCCTTGCCGCCATGGTCATCAATGCCAATCATTACGGAGCAACACCATGAATGAATCGCTCAAAGTCCAGCCTCACCATCTCGTGCGGGGTGCGTACCTGTACGTCCGCCAGTCCTCAATGCGTCAGGTCATCGAGAACGTCGAGAGTACAAAACGCCAATACGCATTACGTGGGCGCGCTGTCGCACTCGGTTGGCGTGACGATCAGATTATCGTCATCGACAATGATCAGGGTGAGTCGGCCGCGTCGGCAGCCTGGCGTGAAGGCTTTCAGCGCCTGGTCACGGATGTGGGCATGGGCCATGCCGGCATCGTCATGGGGCTCGAGGTCTCGCGCTTGGCGAGAAACAACGCCGACTGGCATCGCCTGCTGGAGATCTGCGCGCTCTCCGACACATTGATTCTCGACGAGGATGGCGTCTACGATCCTGCGAGTTTCAACGATCGGCTCCTGCTCGGCCTAAAGGGAACCATGAGCGAGGCCGAACTTCACGTTCTCAAAGCCCGGTTGCGCGGCGGAATCCTCAACAAGGCGCGACGCGGGGAGTATCACTGCCCCCTGCCCACGGGCTTCGTCTACGACGAGGCCGGCAATGTCGTGCTCGACCCTGACGTGCAAATCCGGGAAACGATCGCCTATTTCTTCGAAACGTTCTCGCGCGTGGGCTCGGCAAGCCAGATGGTGAAGGTATTTCGGAATGAGGGCCTTCTCTGTCCGTCTCGACTCCGCGTCGGCGACACGGTCGTCTTCCGGCCACTGACAGCATGGACTGCGACGCGCATGCTGAACAATCCGCGATATGCGGGCGTCTACGCGTACGGGCGCCGACAATACCGGCGGGCCCTCGATGGCAAGAAGCAGGTTCAGAGGAAGCGCGAGTCGAGTGACTGGCTCGCTTGCATTCCGAATGCTCATCCCGGCTACATCAGTTGGGAGCGGTTTCAAGAAAATCTCAAAATCCTCGAGAGCAACGGTCGCCCATACGAACTGGCGCGCGCGTCACCCCCGCGGGAAGGGGCGGCGCTACTGCAAGGACGCGCTATCTGCGGTCGGTGCGGAAGGCACTTCCGTGTCCGATATGCCACGCGACGAGGGGGGCAGGAAGCCTGGTATGTCTGTGATCGTGGACACACTGCACGTGGCGAGTTGAACTGCCAATCGATCGCAGGAGCGCCAATCGACGAGGCTGTCGGATCATTCGTGGCCGAAGAGATGACGCCCGCGGCTGTCGAGTTGGCCATCGAGATCAGGCGCGAGGTCGAGGCCCGGTGCGAGGAGGCCGACCAGCTACGCTGCCGGGCGATTGAGCGCGCCCAGATCGAAGCAGATCTTGCGCAGCGCCGATTCATGCTGGTCGATCCGAGCAACCGCCTGGTTGCCGACACCCTGGAACGGGAATGGAACGAGAAGCTACGTGCACTGGCTGAGACCCGAGAGGAACGAGAGCGGGCGCGACAGCAGGATCATGTCGTCCTCGACGAGGCGGTCCGCCAGAGGTTGGTAGCCATGACGACGGACTTCCGCAAACTCTGGGATGATCCGGACACGGCAAACCGTGAACGCAAACGACTCCTCGCCTACATCATCGAAGACGCAACGTTGATCAAGATCCCGGCCGAAGGGATTACGAAGATCCACGTCCGGTTTAAAGGTGGTAGGACCAAAACGCTTACCACGCAGAACCCCAAATCATCATCGCAGCAGATTAAAACGCGGCCCGAGGTTGTGCAGCTTGTGGACCAATTACTCGACCAACACGTTTACTCCGAAATCGCAGCTATACTCAACGAGCGCGGGTTTCGTCCGGGCGCATCTGCGCGACCAGGCCGAGCGGCTGACCGCTTTTCAGCGAAGCATGTGGCGTATCTCATGCATACCTACGGCCTCCGTTCGCGCTATGATCGGCTTCGCCAGCGAGGAATGTTAAACAAAAAGGAAATGGCAGATCGCCTCAATGTCCATGAGCAGACCGTTGACCGGTGGGCGAAACATGGAATCATCAAAGCCCACCTTTATAACGACCACGGATGGCAACTCTACGAGCTTCCGGGGTCAAACATGCCGGCGAAACATTGCAGTCGATGGGATCGATTGGTGGATCGGGCAGCA
>JBDUEH010000365.1:0-3290 GCA_040002555.1 Gemmatimonadales bacterium
CGCCCATCTCATCGATGATCGTCCTCATTTCGCTGCGGCTGCCGGGCGAAGTGTAGCGAACTCCGTGAGCGATTTCGTGCGAGAGCCAAAGAGGGATAAGCTCAGGATCGAGACCCAGTCCGCGGGTCTCGGGATTAGCGACGCTCGTGAAGTGTTCAAGGCAGACGAAGGCGACACCCCGGCCGTCGACGACCAGCTCGCCTGCATTAGCGGCTCCGACCCCGATCATAAGGACAACGTCGATGTTCGAGTCGATCTCGAGCAGCGCCCTGCACTGGTCTTCGGTGTTTCGTGCAAGGGTGACGACATCCATTCGCTCCAGCATCGTGCGCAAGTCACTTCTACCTGCGAGCGCAGCCGATTTTACGACTTCAGAAAAATGTGGGCTATCAGGCTCGACGACGTAATTCGCCCAGTAGGCTTCGAGGAGACTGCGGTGGTTGTCGAAGTAGCGAAGATATGCCGCGATGCGATCGGTGCTGTTCAGGACTGCGAAGAAGTCAGGCAGCAGGTTGATCAGCATCAACAACCAGGTAGCGAGTGGGCGAACAGCGCAGCGCGCTTTGGGATGCGAGAAAATACGCTGACATGAAAAACTGAACAAGGGCGATAATGCTGCTACTCGAAATCAAAGGGTGGCATAAAAATTCCCTCTTCTGTTTTCAGCCAACGGCGGGAGGCGTCGTGACAACGTTGCGTCAGATAGAGCTTAGCTGCCCAATTTGCGGTAACAGCTTTAATTCTCAGGCGGTCGCTACGACGAACGCCTTAGGGGGAAAACGCACAGATTTTCACGAGCTGGCAGCAGGCACCCAGCCTCTGGCGTATCTCGTTCACATGTGTGGAGAGTGCGGATACTCAGGGGTAGAGAGCGACTTTTCCGAGGAAGGCGAAGTAAGTCCGCTGCTAAAGGAGCATGTGTTCAACGAGCTTGCGCCGAAGGTCCCGCTCACTGCAACCGGCTCAGCCAAATACGAGGCCGCGGCAAAAGTTGCCGAGTGGCAGGGGTTGGAAGCGCGAAGCATTGCTGACCTTCTACTTCGTGCGGCGTGGTGCTGCGTGGATGAAGACGACGTCGAGGCCGAGCGGTATTTCCGTCGACACGCCGCATGGATGTTCGAACGGGCGCTGTCGCAATTTGACGGAGTTACTCAAGATGAGCGCGCCGTGCTCACGTACCTGGTTGGCGAGCTTTGGAGAAGAATTGGCGATCTCAGACAAGCACGAGCATGGTTTGAGAAAGTTCCTGATGAGGTGTTCGATTTCGAGTCACAGGAATGGATCATCGCCGCCGCAGACCAGCAGCTGATCAATCCCCAGGAATGGTTCGGCTAGATCACCTCGTACCAAACAATCGATCACCGGCATCGCCGAGGCCCGGCAGAATGTATCCCTGGTCGTTGAGCTCGCGGTCGAGGTCTGCGCAATAGATCTGAACATCAGGGTGTGCCTCAGCGAGACATTTCACTCCTTCGGGTGCGGCAACGAGGCAGAGGAATCGAATTCTCGTTGCGCCCGCCCGCTTGAGCGATGACACCGCGGCTGAGGCGCTTCCGCCGGTGGCCAACATTGGATCAAGAACGAAAAAATCCCGCTCAGCTACATCTCCGGGCACCTTGAAGTAATAGTCGACGGGCTTGAGGGTGTCGTGATCGCGATAAAGTCCGATGTGACCAACGCGCGCGGCAGGCACGAGCCGTAAAATGCCCTCGACCATTCCGAGTCCTGCCCGGAGAATTGGCACGAGAGTCAGTTTTTTTCCGCTGATGTGGCGGCCGATGGTTTTCTCGAGCGGCGTCTCGACTTCGAGCGGCTCGACAGTCAAATCGATAGTTGCCTCATAGGCCATGAGCATGGCGATCTCATCGACGAGCTCCTTGAAAATCTTCGTTGGTGTCTCGCGATTGCGGAGAATGGTCAGCTTGTGCTGAACAAGCGGATGCCGGATTATTGTGAGCGTCGGAAACTCAGGTATCTGTTCAATCATTGATGCAACTTCCTGTGTAGTTCCGCAGCTTGTCTGCGTGAAAATGGAACCCCTAGTCCGTCCTAAAATATCTTGATTTTCCCTTCAGCATGAAAGAATACCAGGCCGTCGTAGTCAAGCTCACGCGGCATACACGCGACGACGAAGACACGCTCACCGACCTTCTCAACGAGCGGAGCCGCGGCGGATGGGAACCCGCGTTAATGTCCCAGGACGAGCACCGGCTAATCATACTTTTTCAGCGTAACGCTGTTGCTGAAGGATAGACGCAAATGGAGATAACCTTCGTAGGCGCGGCCCGGGAAGTAACCGGCTCATGTCACCTGCTGCACGTCAACGGTCATACCGTAGCTCTCGACTGCGGGATGTTTCAGGGAAGGCGCCGTGAGTCGGCCGAGAAGAACAAGGCGCTCCCGGTTCCAGTCGATCAGATCGATGCAGTGGTTCTCTCGCATGCACACATCGACCACGCCGGACGGCTGCCGTTCCTCGTCGCTCAAGGCTACAGCAAAACGATCTGGGCAACATCTGCAACGCGCGATCTTTGCGCCGTGATGCTGGCTGATTCAGCGCACATCCAGGAAAAGGACGCTGAATTCCTGGCAAGGCGGAGCAAGGAGTTCGTAGAGCCGCTATATGGAATGCGTCACGCGACGCGCACGCAGGAGCTCATGGTTGGCGTGCCGTACAACAAGCCCTTTGATGTGGTGCCAGGCGTCGTCGCGACCTATGTCGACGCCGGTCACATTCTCGGGTCTGCGACTGTAATTCTCGACTGCACGGAAAATGGAGCTACGAAACGTCTTGTGTTCTCCGGCGACATAGGAAGATCGGGACTGGCAATCATCAGGGATCCGGTCACTCCCACGGGTGCTCATGCCGTGATCATGGAGTCTACGTACGGAAACCGGGATCACGACTCTGTAGATGGCGCCAAGGCGAGACTGGCTGAGGTGGTAAGAGCCACAGCAGCACGCGGTGGCCGCGTACTGATTCCAGCCTTTGCCGTCGGCAGAACGCAGGAGATTCTGTACAACCTGCATGCGCTTGTTCGCGAAGGAGCAATTCCGTCGATACCGATTTATGTCGACAGTCCGCTGGCTATAGATACGACCACTGTCTTTCAGCTTCACCCAGAGACATACGACCAGTCCGAAGACATGGTGAAGCGGGTGAAGGAGCTCTTTCACTTTCCGCTGGTGCATTTCACGCGATCCGTGGAAGAGTCAAAGGCAATCAACACTGCGAAGGGCCCGATGATCGTGATCGCGGCGTCGGGCATGGTCGAAGCCGGCAGAATACT
>JBDUEH010000366.1:0-3284 GCA_040002555.1 Gemmatimonadales bacterium
GTTTCAGCCATCAGGCCACCGCCGCCATGACGGAGTGAATCCGTTTTCCGTGGATGAGCGCCTCGAATTCGTGTCCGAACTTCTTGATTCCAGAGATGACAGGAGTCGCGCACGAATCACTCAGAACGCAGATCGTCGTGCCGGTCATGTTGTGAGCGATGCTCATGAGTGTATCGAGATCTTCCATCGTCCCCTGCCCGTCCCTGATTCTCTCGAGGATTTTCGTCGTCCACGCGGTGCCTTCGCGACATTGCGTGCACTGGGCGCAGCTTTCATGCGCGAAAAACCGGGCAAGGCGCGCGATGACGCGAACCATCGACTGGGCATCGTCAATGACGATCACGCCGCCGGACCCAAGCATCGATCCCTGTGCGACGAATCCTTCGTAGTCCATAAGTGTCGCGTCGGCTTCGTCCATTGTCTGGATGGGCACAGATGCCCCACCGGGAATTACCGCCTTGAATTTTCTACCCGTAACAGGGCCACCGCACAGGTCGTACAGGAAATCCTTGAACGGAAAACCCATCACGACTTCGAACGTGCCCGGATTCCTGACGTTGCCGCAAACCGAGAATAGCTTGGTGCCCGTACTCTTCGGATTTGAAAGACACATGCTCTTGTACCAGTCCGCGCCCTTCATCAGAATCGGGCAGACGGCAACGAGCGTCTCGACGTTGTTGATTGTGGTCGGCGAGCCGAAAACGCCCGACACCGCCGGAAACGGCGGCTTGATTCGCGGATTGCCGCGACGTCCTTCGAGCGAGTTCATCAACGCGGTCTCTTCGCCGCAGATGTACGCGCCCGCGCCCTTGTGCACATGAACATCGATGCGCTTGCCCGTGCCCATTGCGTTGGGCCCGAGAATCCCCGCGGCGTACGCTTCGGCAACAGCGCGCTCCATCCAGACCAGCGGCTCTGTGAATTCGCCGCGGATGTAGATGTAGGCAGTCTCAGCGCCGATCGCGTATGCACCAATCGCACATCCCTCGACGAGGGCGTGCGGAGTCCAGCGCATGATCTCGCGATCCTTGAACGTACCAGGCTCGGATTCGTCGGCGTTGCAGCAGAGGTAGTGCGGCTTTCCATCTCCCGGCTTCATGAACGACCACTTCATGCCAGTCGGGAATCCGGCGCCGCCTCGTCCGCGCAGGCCTGATTCTTTCACGACGTTGACGATATCAGCCGGCGCCATGCCAAGCGCTTTCTCGAGCGCCTGGTATCCGCCGCGCTTTTTCCATCCGTCGAGTGTGCGCGCCTCCGCGTCCCCGAAATACTGCGAGAGGACGGCGGTTTCGCGCTGATGCGATGTGTGGGGATAACCCATTATGGAAGTCTTGCGAGAATCGTGGAAACGTTGTCGGGCGTAACCGACTCGACGAATTCTTCGTTGATCATGATGGGAGTTGCGAAGCCGCATGCGCCGAGACATTCAACTTCGATCACCGCGAACTTGTTGTCTGGGGACGGCACGCCGAGCTCGCCGGCCCGAGTTTGTTGAAGAAGTGCCTTGACCACTTCTTCAGCACCGCAGATGCCGCACGGAGAAGTCGTGCAAACCTGAATGAAATACTTCGGAACCGGATGCTGATGGTACATCGTGTAAAACGTCACGACGCCTTTCACATAGGCCGGCGTCAGCTCCAGAACCTCGGCGACCTCGGCCATTCCATCCTCGCTCACCCAGCCGTGCTCTCGCTGGACAATCCACAGCGCTGGCAACAGGGCGGCCATCTTCGTTGGATAACGGCTCAACAGCGTGTCGAGCTCTTTCCGAGTCTCGCCGACAAACACTGGTGTGTAAGACTTTTCGTGTCCGGAGCTGTCGTGCGCGGCCATGTCAGGAGATTCGAGCCCGCCCATGCTCTTCGCGCTCATCGGTCGATCTCTCCCATCACGATGTCGATGCTGGCATTGATCGCGATAACGTCCGACAGTAGATGCCCTTCGACCATCTTCGGAATTGCCGCAAGGTTGATGAACGAGGGCGGACGGATGCGCCACCGCGACGGCTTTGACGTGCCGTCGGAAACCATGTAGTAGCCCTTCTCACCCTTCGGACTCTCCACTGCGACGTACGCTTCACCGATTGGGGGTCTCGGACCTTCCATCACCTGCTTGAAGTGGTGAATCATCGATTCCATCTCGCTCGTGGCCTTTGACTTGGGCGGAAGGATGATTCTGGGATCGTCGATGTTTACCGGACCTTCCGGAAGTCTCGCTGCTGCCTGCTCGAGAATTCTTACGGACTGACGAAGCTCTTCCATGCGAACCAGGAACCGATCATAGACGTCGCCGTTGGTGCCGACGGGAACGTCGAAGTCGTAAGTCTCATAGTCGAGGTACGGGAAATCCTTTCGGACGTCATAGGCGACGCCCGATGCGCGAAGCATCGGCCCTGAAAGTCCCCAGTTGATCGCCTCGTCGGGCGTCATTACACCGAGTCCAATGGTGCGTCCCACCCAGATCGCATTCTTCGTCAGCATGCGATCGATTTCGTCGACCGTGTGCGGGAAGTTACGAATGAACTGGCGAAGGCCGTCCATCCAGCCGTTTGGAATATCGGCAGCCATTCCGCCGACTCGCGTTGCCGACGTGGTCAGCCGCGCGCCAACCCAGCTTTCCAAGAGGTTGTAGACGTTTTCGCGCTCCTGAAATGCCCAGAGGAACGGTGTGAAAGCACCGATGTCGATGCATGTGGTACCGAGCCAGACAAGGTGCGAGATAATTCGCGATAGCTCAGCAGCGATCACGCGCAATACGGTGCAGCGCTCGGTAATCTCGATTCCGAAAAGTCGCTCGGCACCGAGTGCGAACGCCACGTTGTTGCCGATCGAGTTGAGGTAGTCTTCGCGATCGGTCCACGGAATTATCTGGTTGTACTGGCGGTACTCGCCGATCTTCTCGAATCCACAATGCAGATATCCGACGTGCGGAATGCAGCGAACCACCGTCTCACCATCGAGCTCGAGCACAAGACGCAGCACGCCGTGCGTAGCCGGATGCTGCGGTCCGATGTTGATGAGCATGTGGTCGGCAGACAGCTCCGGCTCCATCGACTCCGGTGCTGCGATGTTGAGCGGAGATCCCCCATCGTTAGTAACCAGTGGCACCCGACGCGGACGTCCTTGCGCATCGAGTCCGGTGGTCGACAGCTCGACTTCGATCGTGCGATTGCCTGATGCCATGCTACTCACCCGTCCGTTCGCCGCTGCCGAGCCGCTGCCGCATCTCATCGGGCAGGTCCTCGAAGGCATCGGCGATTGAAAGCTCTTCCATCGAATATT
>JBDUEH010000367.1:0-3269 GCA_040002555.1 Gemmatimonadales bacterium
TCGGGACGACGCTCCCGGCCGGCGCTCAGCTCAACCGATACTAGTGAAAGGGATGGAGGGAATGCGGCTCACTCGTTCAATTGCAATCGCAGCGGTTGCGGTGCTTGCGATCGCGCCGATGGCGGCTCGCGCTCAGGATCAACAATCGAAGGGCTGGTTGGGAATCGTAATTACAACGGGCTTCGGTCAGGCTGAACGAGGCGGATCGGTTGTGTTCGCCGAGTATCCGGTAATCGAGTCTGTCGATCCCGGGTCGCCGGCCGCGCGTGCTGGCTTGCAAACCGGCGACGTGATTCTGTTCATGAACAAGCAGGACATGAAAAGCAATCCGGTTCCGGAGCGCGGTATGCTCGAGCCGGGGCAAAAAGTTCTCATCAAGTTCCGCCGCAATGCTGTCGCCATGTCGAGCTCGGTACTGATCGAGCCTCGGCCCGAAGGAAATCCACAGACGCTGGCCCTAAGGATCATCGGTCCGGTACCGACTCCGGGACAAGGAGAGGGCCCAAACCAGCGCGTGACTATCAAGCAGTCGATGCGCCCTATGGTGGAGATCAGTCCTCTCGCGATTCCGACCGCGACGCCGAGCATTGGAATTTTTGGCGCGTTGTTGACGCAGTTGAACGCTGACATGCGCGATGCGCTGCGCGTGAAGGGCAACGGCGTCTTCGTGATCAACGTCGAAAGCGGAACGCCCGCCGGGTTCGCGGGATTGAAAAGCGGCGACGTAATCTTGAAAGCGGCGGGAGAGTCGATCGGCAATCCTGGTGAGCTGGTGCGCATCATGCGCGCGGCGACCGAGAATGCGGTGAGGCTTCAGCTCATTCGGAAACAGAAGCAGCAGTTCGTAACGTTGCGCTGGTAGAGACCGGTAAACCCAGAGAGTCCGGAGTCCTCAGTTCACAGTCATCGAGTCTTGAGTTCTTAAGTTTAGTGGCTGCACTCCAAACTCGAAACTCAAAAACTGTGAACTGAACACTCCGGACTCTCTGGGTTTCTTCAGCCCAGCTGGCGCGATTCAGGAATTAACGACGCATGAATCGCGAGTGCTGCAATAGCTCCATCTGACGCCGCCGCGATCGCGAGCTGAGGTCCCGGCACAATATCACCGGCCGCGAAGACGTTCAAAACCGACGTGCGATAGTGCTCGTCGATGACGATCAATCCACTATCATCGCGTTTGCACTTGAGCTGAGCGCCGAGGTCGTCCGCGGGATACTGGCCGATCGCAAAGAAGAGCTTCTCGCAGTCGAGCTGCATTCCTCCTTCGAGCGTTATGCAGCGGATCTCGCGATTCTCTGACGACACTTTCTCGATTTTCGGGTCGAGCACTGGAATGTTCAGCCCCTTGAGCTTGTCGAGCTGATTGTGCTCGATGGTCAGCGGCTCACCGTTTGTGCAGATGACGATTTCCTTAGTCCAGTTTGCGAGCGAAAGCGCCATGCCCACTGCCTTGCGACCGGCGCCAATGACGATCGTCTTCTTGTCGATCGTGTCATAGCCGTCGCAGTCGGGACAAACGTGCGCTGTTTCACCATAAGTGTCGGCGAGTCCCGGGATACGCGGCCAAACGTCCTTGATGCCTATCGCAAGAAGAAGCCGCCGCGAGTGGATCTTCTCGCCTGACTGAAGAGTGAGAACGAAACGCTCACCATTGACGTTGTCCACCTTGTCAACGATTGCAGCCACGAGCTTCGCTCCGAAACGCTCGGCGTCTTCACGACCGCGCTTTCGAAGATCCGGTGACTTGATTCCCTGCGAGCCGAGGAAGCCGTTGATGCCGCGGGTTTCCCAGTTACGAGGGTCGCCGGAGTCTATGAGTACGACCGAGTGGAGGTAGCGCGCGAGCCAGAGCGCGGCCGAGAGCCCGGCCGGTCCTCCGCCTACTATCGCTACGTCATACACACTTTCTTTTTCGGTTGCGGTGGCAGTCATTGTGGCGGCGGGATTTGCAAGGAGAAGTCCGACAACATAAACAACGTAAACGACGTCTAAAAAATGTAGTTACGCAGCCAGGAATTGTTCGACTCGATCAAAGAAATCTTCGGGTGCTTCCCAGAATGGGAGATGTCCGGCATGCGGGATCAGCGACAGGTCCGACCCGGGGATGAGATCATGAATTGTGTGCGCGACCGAGACATCGAGCAGGTCATCCTCGCCGTGAACGACAAGAGTGGGCACGCGGATCGAACTGATCGTCGAGGTCCAGTCGTATCCGTCGCGTCTGAGGCGAGCGGCGACGGCTGCGCCAGTTGGGCTGTTCGCGCGTGGTGAAGAGAAGATTGCGCCGAACTCTCGGTCGGAGAACCACGCGGGGTAGAGGGCTGACGTGTACGCAGCGTGTGTGGCGATGTCGTCTGTCCCGAGATTTGCCGGGTCGAGATTCTTCAGCGTGTCCCTTTTTTCGCCGGTGAGACGCTCGAGTGCTTTGGAATGCAGTCGCGACAGCCAATCGCTGGCTGGGCCAACGGCGTCAACGAGGACGAGTTTGTTGATTGCCTGTTGATCGGTTGCTGCGTATAGCATCGCGATGCCGCCACCCCACGAGTGTCCGAGCACGTTCCAGCGATCGATGCCGAGTGCTTGTCGAATTGGCGCGACGTCTCCTGCGTCGTATTCGATACGCGATGCTCTTGCGGCAGGTGGTTGCTGCGATTTTCCGCGGCCGCGCTGGTCGAAGAAGATCAGTTGTCGCTTTGATGCGAGAGGGGCGAGGGCGGGCCAGAGGACGTCGTGACTGAAGTGAAGACCGCCGTTGATGCAGACTAGTGGCAGCTGATCGTTGATCTTCGGACTTGTGAAAACTGCGAACTGCAATCCTCTCGCGGTGACTGTTTGTTCGGTGAGGGAAGGCGATTTCTTTTGCTTCCTGCGGAAGGCGAGGAAACGTTCTCTTGCGGAGCCGTGATGGTCGGACACAGCGATAAGGTAATGAGAGTTGGTTGCGGTTGACGCCAGCCGATCCTGTTGCGTCCAACGAAAACTTGATGCGATCAACTACCTGATTGTAACAAATAGCCAGTCCCCTGAGACCAATGCGGCGACGCTGGTGTGACACTCGTTTCTCATGGTTTTAACAGAATCTTTCCCGCAGACTTTCGCGATTCGAGCATTGTATGAGCGTTAGACGCTTCGGACAGCGGGAACGATTTCTCGATTCGCACATTCAAGTCGCCGCACGCGACCGAGTTCAGGACGGCGTTAGCCCTCAGCAGGAAGTCATTTCGCGTTGACACATAATGCGTGAGCGTTGGGCGGGTCAAATACAGCGA
>JBDUEH010000368.1:0-3267 GCA_040002555.1 Gemmatimonadales bacterium
TCATGCGCGCAAACAATGAGCTGAGTGATGGCGAATTCTCGAAGCTCGACGAAGAGCAGAAAGCCATTTGTCAGGACGCATGGGATTTTGCCGACGCGAGTCCCGAGCCGCCGCTCGAGAATCTCTACACTGACGTTTTAGTGGAGACGACGAGCTGATGGCGGTGATCACTTTTAGGGAAGCGCTGACGCAGGCACTGCGCGAGGAGTTAACTCGCGACGAGTCGGTCTTCCTGATGGGCGAGGAAGTCGCGCAATACAACGGTGCCTACAAGGTGTCGAAGGGTTTGCTCGACGAATTCGGGCCAATGCGAGTTGTGGACACACCCATTACCGAGCTCGGCTTCGCCGGAATCGGAGTTGGATCGGCGATGGTTGGACTTCGTCCGATCATCGAGTTCATGACATGGAACTTCGCGCTACTCGCTCTCGACCAGGTTGTAAACGCCGCCGCCAAGATGCTGTACATGTCGGGCGGCCAGTTCAACATGCCGATGGTTTTCCGCGGCCCCAACGGCTCGGCGCTTCAACTGTCCGCGCAGCATTCGCAAGCATGGGAGAGCTGGCTCGCTCACATTCCGGGACTCAAGGTCATTACGCCCGGAACTCCCGCTGACGCAAAGGGATTGCTCAAGTCGGCAATTCGCGACGACAACCCGGTCGTCTTTCTCGAAGGCGAGATGCTGTACAACACGAAGGGCGAGGTGCCCGATGGCGAGCATATCGTTCCGATCGGAAAGGCAGATCTCAAGCGCGAAGGCGGTGACTGCACGATCGTCGCACATGGAAAGATGGTTCTCGTGGCACTCCAGGTTGCCGATACGCTCGCGAAGGAAAACATCGCCGTCGATGTCGTTGACTTGAGAACCATTCGTCCGATGGACATCGAAGCAATCGCGACTTCGGTCCAGAAGACGAATCGGGCCGTCGTGCTCGAAGAAGGTTGGGAGATCTGCGGAGTTGGTGCCCAGGTTGTCGACTTCATTCAGCGCGAGTGCTTCGATGACCTCGATTCGCCAGTGATCCGCGTGCATCAGGCGGAGACCCCGATGCCCTATGCAAAGAATCTCGAGAAAGCCGCGAAGCCGGATGCAGCAAAGGCCATCGCAGCGATCAAGAAAGTCATGTACCTCGGCTAAAGACTATGGCGACCAAGGTTGTGATGGAGGCCCTCTCACCGACGATGGAAGAGGGCCGCCTCGTCAAATGGCTCAAGAACGAAGGCGATGCCGTAAAATCCGGCGACGTTCTCGCTGAAGTCGAGACAGACAAGGCAGTGATGGAGCTGGTTGCCCGTGGCGATGGGATATTGAAGAAACGAATCGGGAACGAGGGTGACGCATCGCCTGTCGGAACGCTGCTCGCTGTGATTGGCGCAGCTGATGAAAACATCGATGCGCTCATCGCCGGAGCGGGGACGCCCGCAGCTGCGCCTGCGCCAGTTGAGGCCGCTCCTGCTACGCCGCCGCAGGATGGCGATGCCGCTCCTGCCCCTGCACCCGCTCCGGTTCCAGCTTCTCAGGGAACGGAACCCGTTCAACAGCCGGCCGCTGCACGAATGCCTGCGGCACCGCCCATGCCTCAGCCGCCACTTCCGCAGTCTGGGTCAGGGTTTGGTGCGAGAGCGTCATCTGGTTCGGCTGGCGTAGCGCCAGCGGAGAACGGAAAACGAAGTCGCTCTTCACCGCTTGCGCGTCGCCTTGCTTCAGAGCGCGGTATCGAGCTTTCGCTGATCCGCGGATCCGGTCCTGGTGGACGCATCGTCAAGAAGGACGTGGAGAGTGCCGTCGTTGCTCCCGCCGGTGCTCAGCGCGCTGCCGCACCTGCGCAGAAGGCGCCGCGTTTCATCACGCGTGACGGCGATTATCAGGATATCCCGAATACTCAGATAAGGAAGACGATCGCTCGTCGCCTGACGGAGTCGATCGGTCCCGTTCCGACTTATTACCTCACAGCGGAATTCGACGCCGGTCGCGCGGCCGACATGCGGGCGCAGCTGAAAGAGCTTGGCGACGATTACAAGGTGAGCTTCAACGACATCGTGATCAAATCTGTCGCTAACGCATTGTCAGAACATCCGGAGGTCAACGCGTGGTGGATGGGCGATCACATTCGCCACTTCAATCGCGTGCACGTTGCGATGGCGGTCGCCATTCCGGACGGACTGATCACGCCGGTGATTTTCGACGCCGACAAAAAGGGACTCGGTCAGATTGCGGCCGAGGCTCGCGATCTTGCGGGTAAGGCGAAGAGCAGAAAGCTGATGCCGGAGCAGTACACCGGCTCGACATTCTCGGTATCGAATTTGGGAATGCTCGGCATCGACGAGTTCACGGCGATTATCAACCCGCCCGAAGCGGGCATCCTGGCCGTGGGTGCAGTCGAACCGAAGCCGGTGGTCGAGGATGGTGCTGTCGTAGTTCGGCAGAGAATGCGAGTTACAATGAGCTGTGATCATCGCGTGATCGATGGGGCTACCGGAGCGAGGTTTCTTCAGACCGTGAAGCGAAATTTCGAGAATCCGCTGCTGCTCGTCATTTAGACCCAGAGAGTCCGGAGTTTTCAGTTGGCAGTTTTTGAGTATTGAGTTTTCAGTTTTTCACACAACGGAAACAGTGATTTATGGCAAGTTTTGATGTGATCTTTATTGGCGGCGGACCGGCCGGATACGTCGGTGCGATTCGCTCGGCCCAGCTCGGCATGAGCGTCGCCGTCGTTGAGCGCGAAGGACTCGGCGGTACATGCGTTCTCTGGGGCTGCATTCCTGCAAAGGCACTTCTCGAATCCGCATCGATCGCGCAGAAGGTGAAGAAGGCCGCAGAATTCGGCGTCAATGTTGGCGAGGCCAGCTTCGACTACGGCGTCGCAATGAAGCGCTCGCGCGCAGTCAGCACCCAGAACTCGAAGGGCGTCGAGTTCCTCATGAAGAAACACAAGATCACGAGCATCAAGGGTACCGCAAAGCTGGCCGGCAAGAACTCCGTGTCGGTGAAAACCGCTGACGGAAAGGAAGAAAAGCACGACGCGAAGAAAGCGATCGTGCTTTCTACCGGCTCGCGCGTGAAGGGGCTTCCGCAAGCGGGACTCGAGCTGAACAAGACCAACGTTCTTTCGTCAGACGAAGTTCTCATTCTCGAGAGCGCGCCGAAGACGATGGCAATCGTCGGCGCCGGCGCGGTTGGCTGCGAGTTCGCCGATGTGTTCAACGCATTTGGAACTCAGGTCACGCTGATCGACGTGGCTCCCGGAATTCTTCCGCTTGAAGATT
>JBDUEH010000369.1:0-3259 GCA_040002555.1 Gemmatimonadales bacterium
GTGGTTCGCTCAGCGTCTTCCACCATCGCGACCGTTGCGCCGCTTTGCTCCGCACGAGGAAGGAATTCGTGGCCATCGCGAACACTTCCCTTCACCGCAAGAAAGAGCGATCCAGCTCGTACAGCTCGGCTATCGTCGGCAATGCCGTCAACAAATTCCGGCAGCTCTCCGCGGACACCCGCGAGAAGCCCCGCACTTTCGAGGGCGGAGATGACACCGGCCAGCCGAACGCGCATCAGGGAAGTTGCTGAAGTTTTACGATAGAACCGGGCGGAAGCATCGTTCCCGGCGCCGGCGACGTTGACGCGCCTTGTGAATTCACGAGCTGCACCCTGAATCCTGCTCTATGCAAGGCACGAACCGCGTTTCGGAGACTCATACCGGCAACGTCAGGCACAGCCCGAACCGCAAGGTCAGCCACGACCTTCGGCCTCGAATATGGGAGCGAAAACTCGACTGGAGGCCGGTCGGGCTCCGCGACAGGCACTGCGAACGTTATAGATGTCGTCTCCTCTCCGCCGCGCGTGTCCAGCGCGGGCGCGAACGTCGGTCGCTTGCCCTTTGCGACTGCGGCCGACCGCGCCGCAAGGTTGGAGCTTTCGGGCAACGCTACCCGTTTTTCCACTACCGCAAGCTCCCCGCGATCGAGCGCCGCGTCGCGCGCAGCTATTGCTGCTCTCAATACAACCGCGGACACTGGCGCGGCGATGTCCCCGCCGTAATAGCCTTCGCGAGGACTGTCAAGCTTTACGAGAACGACAAACTGAGGATCGTCGGCAGGAAAGAGTCCGACGAAAGAGGCGGTATAGTTCCCTTCCACGTAGCCTCGTCCTTTCATCGTTCGCCTGGCGGTGCCGCTCTTTCCGGCAAGTTTGAACGTGGCAAGATCGGCCTTCACTCCAGTACCACTGTCCACAACGCTGATCATCAGCTTTCGGACAGTGCTCGCGACTTCGCTGTTGAACACCTGCCGAACCATGCGCGGCTTTTCCTGGAAAAGAATGTCTCCATCAGACGAGCGAATTTCCTTGATCAGGTGAGGCTCCATCAACGCACCGCCGTTGGCGAGCGCTGCATATGCAGCGACGAGTTGCAACGGCGTCACCGCAATCTCATAGCCCATCGCGATCGACCCGGCCGACGTTGCATTCCAGCGGGCAGGTTCACGCAGCGTTCCATCCGCTTCCGATGGAAGTGGGACGCCGGTGGGAGTGCCTAACCCGAGGTCGCGCAGAGTCTCGTATTGTTCTCGGGGAGTCAATCGCTCCGTGAACTGAACGATTCCGATATTGCTCGAAAAGCGGATCACGTCTGCCAGCGACATCTCCTTCACGCGGTGTGAGTCAGTGATCGTCCTGCCCTTGAAGGTCCATTCTCCTCCATGCGTGTCGATCATTTCGTCTGTTCGCGCTCTTCCGCGCTCCAGCAACGCCGCCGCCATGAACGGCTTGATCGTCGAACCGGGTTCGAACGGTTCCGTGACCGCGGTGTTCGCGAAGCTTTGTCCCGAGCGTCTGCTTGCCATCGCGAGCACATCACCGGTGCGCGGGTTCAGGACGACGATGTCGCCGCCCGTTGCGTGAAGACTGTCGGTGGCAGCTTTCAATGCGCCTTCGCAAATGTCCTGAAGGTCACGATTGATCGTTAGCGTCACGTTGCTTCCGCTGCGCGGCTCGGCCGACAACTCACCGGGTGTATCGAGCCGTCTTCCGCGGACATCGCGCGCAAATGACGCTTTTGCAGTGTCGCCGCTGAGAATGTCGTCCATCGACAACTCGATCCCGGCGACTGCTTTCCCCGATGCGTCAACACTCCCGAGTATTCGCCGAATTCCGGCTGAACTCACGTAGTCTCGGCTCATCACCGACTGCGTGTGCACTCCTGCGAGCGGCGTGAGCGCCGACACTTCGGAGGCAACGTGGAGACCGGGCAGCGGAACCCACTTCCTGCGAGCGTCGCTTGCTGCGGCGATCCACTCTTTTGGAAATCCCGCGGCTGCCATTCCGGCAACGAACGCGGGACGGTCCTTCAATTCGTTAGGCGCAACGGCAAGCCGATACAACTCGCGGCTCTCGACGAGCACGTTGCCCGAAGCGTCGAAAACATTGCCGCGCGATGCCTGGCTTCCGCCCGTCGCGAATTGCTGGCGTCGCGCACGATCGGCCCACTGTTTTCCCTGAAATATCTGCACTCGTGCTGCCTGAGCTACTAGCGCAGCAGCAAATACGGCGAGCGCACCGTGAATTACGGAGACGCGGTTAATGCGCAACGACGGGCCCCGACCGATGGAGATAAACGATCTGCGTTTCCAGTGGCGGATGCATTCCAAGCCGCTGTTCTGCAATGGGAAGGATGCGAGCTCTCGAGCTTCCTTCGCGAATCAGCTGCGCCAGCCTCGTCCGCTCGCTCTCGAGATCCGCCTGCTTTCGCTGAAGCGAGGTGATGGAAGTGCCTTCGCGGTGTCCGTAGCTTCGGCGCGCGACAACTGCGACGGCGATGAGAACAAATCCCACCAATCCGCCGGCAATCATCCAGCGGCCTACCTTCAGGCTCCTTTTCGCCATGCGCGAAGTCGAGCGCTGCGAGCGCGCGGGTTGCGCTCGACCTCCGCGTCGCCCGCCGACACTGCCTTGCGAGTGACGAGCTTGCCAAGTGCCGCACCCCTGCACGTACACGACGGCTGCTTAGGTGGACAGATGCAGTCGAGTGACCATTCGCGCATCGCATGCTTCGCGATTCGGTCTTCACCCGAGTGATATGAAATCACGGCAATCGTGCCGCCCCGCTCGAGACGATCGCGCAGAACCGGAAGAGCTGATGACAATCCCGTCAGCTCGTTGTTCACGGCGATGCGAAGCGCCTGAAAGAGCCGCGCGAAATCGCCGCTGCCGGACCGTGGACCAAGAACAGCTCGAATGGCTCCGACAAAATCGTCGCTCGTTACAAAGTCGCGATTCCCCCGCCGCCTCACCACTTCGCGCGCGAGGCGACGCGCCTTCGGTTCATCGCCATAGTCGCGGAAGATCGACGCCAACTCGCGCTCATCAGCAGTGTTGAGAAGATCGTCGGCGCTGGCATCCGAATCGCCCATTCTCATGTCCAACATCGCCCCTTCGCGAAACGAGAAGCCACGGGCTTCATCGTCGAGCTGATGTGAAGAGACGCCGAGATCGGCGAGTATCGCGTCGAATCTCTGCGCTGGATCTGTGAGCAACGTGTTCACCTCGGAGAAGTTGCCCAATATAACGCGAAAGCGGCC
>JBDUEH010000370.1:0-3258 GCA_040002555.1 Gemmatimonadales bacterium
CCAAGACAGCGCAGATCGAGTAGTCCCGTTACCTCGTGAATGTCGTTTGCATCGAGTCGCATCGAGTCTGACGCATCCTCACGACGGAGATTCGTGAGCACCAGGTCCCGGACGAACTCCGGCATCCCATGCTCGACCTCTACTCTCACTGCCGGATTCAGCGACCGACGCTGAGTGGCGTTGTCGACCGCGTCGATCAGGTCCTCATCGCTATCCTCATCGAGCGCCAGCTCACCACCCCGCGTGACTCGAAAAACGTAGACGTTTTCTACTTCCCCTCCGGGGTATACCAAGTCGATGTTCGACCTGACGATCTCTTCGATCGTGACAAAGTCGCCCTCTCGTCCAGGCACAGGAATGAAACGCGGGGAATCCGTCGGCAGCTCGAGCTCGGCGAGATGGAGTCGCCGCGTGGACGGATCGCGTTTCACCACCGCGAGCGCAAGCGTGAGATGCGGCAGGTGTGGCATTGGATGACCCGGACTCAAGGTCATCGCCATGGGCGTGAGCGACGGATGGATCTGCTCCCTGCACTCGTCGCGAAGTGCAATTCGCTCTGCAGAATCGAGATCAGCCCAGGAAACAATCCGGACCCCATGCGGCGCGAGGTCGATGAGACACTTCTCCGCACACACTGATTGGCGGCGTGTCAGCTCCGCGACATACTCGCCCATGAGGCGCAGCTGCTCGCCTCTCGTGAGGCCGTCGTCACATTGTTCCTCTGACTGCTCGCGCGCGGCTCTTCTCAAGCCGGCCATCCGAATCATGAAGAACTCATCGATGTTCGCACTCACGATTCCCAGAAAACGCATCCGCTCGGCGACCGGAGTACGCTCGTTTTCGGCAATCGACAGAACCCGGCTCTGGAACGAGAGGAGGCTCAGCTCCGGATTGAGAAACTCTCCCCGATCGACACTGCGCCGCCGAAGGTGATGCGTTTCGCCTGTCTGTGAGGACGCGCGCGCATCTCCGTCCTTTCCTTTCCATCTGAGCGCCAGCTCTGCTCTGTCGCGGGATCCCTCGTTCGATAACCGAAGGTGATGCGTTTCGGCGATCGCCTGAGCGATCCTGTCCGCGCCTGCTTCGTCACCGCGCAGTCGGTGAACACACAGATAAAAAAGACTGGTCGATTTTCCTTCCCGCCGCGCCACAACGCGATCGTAATGCAGCTCCATGCGCGCTCGGCCGAGCCAGTCGCGATCGGCCGTACGTGTGAGGCGCTCAGTCTCGAGCTCGATACTCGTGACGAGCAGTTTTGGATCGACGATGCTGCGAAGCCGGCGACCAGCCTCTGTTGTCTCGCTCAGGGCGGTCGAGATATCCACCGACTCGACGCCTGAATCGACTCGTGTGCCCGCACTCGATCCTTCTGCTCCGATCCAGAGTGAGAGTATCCTGGTATCATCGGAGCGTAGTCTGAGCCGGCAGACGATGTTCCGATTTCTCAGCGCACCGTCGAGAGTATCCAGATAGAGATCGCGGTGCTGCGACCGCCGTGGTTCCGTAACCGGTATCGGGAGCGGAAGCGGAGCAGCAGCCAGCTCACCAAGGTGGCGAGCCGAGCGAACCTCGTAACGGCGGTGCGTGCTGCTGGTCAAGAAATTCCGCTACCTGATCTCAGCGTCGACGAGTTCCGAGCCACCCGCGGTGCGCGCAAGAGTAATCAGTTCGTCCGGTTGCGTCGACTTCTTGAGTCGGATGAAATAGTCGATTGTCGCCACACCGCTGACATCGATCGTCACCGCGCCCGTGCGCCAATCCTTCGCGAATTCTCCGAGGACGAGCTCGAGACCGCGACGCGTACCATTGGAGTCGCGCGTTCGAATGCGGAGACACGTCTCACTCGCTTCATCTACCTTGGATCCATCGCCACGTGCGCGGCGCAACGCTTTCTGCGCCAGGCCCTCGAGCTGCTCGCGATTCATGTTCTTCAGCACTTCGTTGTCTATCTGCGCGACAAACGTGCCGGTGCGAGCCAGCTCACGCGCACGCTTGAGTCTCTTCGCTGCGATGCTTCCCTCGAGCTCAACCGGCGAGTTACCGAAGTCTGTATACCATAGTATTAGCACGGTCGCGTTGAAAAGCACCGAGATGACTGTTGCGATCGGGATGTCCACCGCCGCCGCGAGCCCTACGCCAGTGGCGAGAAATACATAAACGGCGTCCTTGCTGTCATCGAGAGTGTTTCGAAAGCGCACGGCCGCAACGATTCCGGCAAGGCTGAACGCAAGTGCAAGGCTGTTCTTCACCAGAATGACCACGCCGGCAACAACCAGCGGAAGAATGATGAGAAGCTGCACTACTGACTGCTGGTATCCGCGTTTGGCGCGCGTCAGTTGATAGATCCACGCGACCGGCAGCGAGAGAAGAATCGCCGCCGTCATTGCGGCCGCTACCGCTGTCACGTGATCCGGTGTTCCAAAGCCTGCTGCGGCAGCAGCACTCTTCGAGGCTTTTGTCAGTCCATCAACGAGAGTTGTCTGGTCTCCGAATGCAAAACCAGCGGACGCCGGAAGCTTTCTCAGCACAAGCCATCCGAGCGGGAGGAGCGCAGCGTAGTAGACGACTACTTTGAGCAGCACTCGCGTCGAAGGAGACGCAAGACCGCGGGAATTGTTCTCCATTTACAGTGAACTCCTGAGTTGGCTCACCCGAAGGTATCCGACAACAAAAAGATTGCCCACCGCTTTCGTAATTTTCATTTGCTTTCCTCGGGCTCGGGTGCAATGCCTTCTTTTACCAATTCAAGCGGTTCGAGGTAATCCCGCGGGGTTGGGAGAGCGCCGGTATAATGTGGTGAACCGCCGTCACGCTCGCGAGCGACGAGCCAGAACACCAGTCCGGAAATCGTTCCAAAGACAATGCACATGACGACGATCACAACGCCCGGGCCGGTGAATATCCCGCGCCGCCCATATTTGAAGGCGGCAATCAGCGCGCCGCCAACGGCGCCCCATTTCATGTAGGAAGCCCCGCTTTCCCTTCTACGCAACTTGAGGAAAATCCAGGTAGGACCACCAACCAGGATTGTGTAGCCGAGCTCGAGAAGGTATGACGCTCCGAGGAGCGCGAGTGCGGCCGACAATGTTCCGTTGGTCAGTGGGCCTTGGTGCCAATGTTCGCTGAGCGCAGTAATGAACAGCGGCACCGAGCCGAGAAGAAACGGAATTGCCGATGCGGCAAGCAGGCCAAGCGCTGCGCCTCCCTGTGATGTGCCGCCGGACTCCATCGGGTGTTCAAAGAATTCAGCCATTCAGC
>JBDUEH010000371.1:0-3242 GCA_040002555.1 Gemmatimonadales bacterium
ATCAGCTCGCCGTCGGCCTGTCCAAGCCGCGTTGGTGTCGTCTCAACCCTGAATACTGATCCACTCACGTACCTGATGCACGGATCCGGCCCGAAATTCTTCCGAGTCATCCGCCATAGAATTCTGATCGCATCAACTCGGTTGCCTGGCGAATAAATACACGCGTTGAGCAAGCCGTCATCGCGCCGAATTCCGTCGCCAAAGGCGAGGAGGTCGTTCATTACGGCGCCGAAATTCGCTATCAAAACGGCCGAGGCGCGCTCCTCGATGAGCGTTCCATCGACCGTGAGCCTCACCACGAACTTCTCAAGGCGTGCGAACGCCCTCGCGGCGGCTATCACGTACGCAAAAAAACCAATCCTTCGTTTCAGCGGACCCGGTGCAAATGCGATCATCGTGGCATCGAGCCCAACGCCCATCCCGATCATGAAACGGTGTCCAGTGCTCAATAAGCCCAGGTCGATTCGGGCTTCTTCTCCGGCGAGGAGACTACTTACGGCTTTGCGCACGTTGCCTGACGTGCCAAGCGTGCGTGCGACAACATTGCCGGTGCCGCCGGGAAGAACTCCTACCGGCGGACCCGAATGTGACAACGCGCCGACCACTTCTATCGCGGTACCGTCTCCGCCGAGTGTGAAGACTGCATCGTATTCGCTACCGTGTTTCGCCGCGAGCTCGGCTGCATGACCAGGCGCCTTCGTCGTCATCACGTCGAGCGTGACGCCGGCATCCCTGAACGCCTTTGCAGCTTTGCTGGCAATCTTTCCACCCCGGCGCGAAGCCGGGTTCACTATGAGAAGGACGCGCGCGAATCTGGCGCTCGTCACGCGATTGGTCCGGCGATTGTTCGGCCGATTATCCCAGCGATGTTCAATGCCTCGGTCTTTGGCGCATGTCGAGAAGCTACCGAGGCAACTCTCGAACCGTGAGCCGGACCGCTAAGCGTAGTCCCGGGGTATGCAGCGTCAAACTCCGTCATCTATACTTCTAGACAATGCTTACTGCCCGACTACTTCTGATCGCCGCGCTCGCATTGCCGATGCGTCTCAATGCCACGGCCGTCGCACCTACTGGCTTATTTGTCGCCACCCTTCTCAATTCGCATCCGCTTCCGCGCATCGAGCGAGTTCCCTCTGAAGACGGCTGGGAGCACTGGTTCAAGCTCGAGCAGGGCCTGATCACGCTTCGCCCCGATGGTCGGTTCATCGCCTCGTTCAAGTACTATCGGCAGCACGTCGCGCCCAAAGCGCCGGTTCGTCCAGGTCCGCTGCTCAGCGAGACGTACAAGGGAAGATTTTCGGTAAACGGGACCCAGATCACGTTCAATCCAGATCCGAACAAACAGAGCAAGCACCCGCCGCCGCTCATCGGCACCATCAACGGCAACCGAATGAACATTCCGTACATCGTCGCTCAGGGACAAAGCAAACACCCGCTTCGTCTCGACATGCAGAAGGAAGGCAATTGGTAGCGCGTCGCTCCCTTGTCGCCGCGTTCGCCGCGCTATCGGCTGCCGGTTGTTCCGCGAATAGAGTTCCAACTCCAGCTACAGCACCGCTCCGCTTCCTCCTCATCAACGACGTCTATTTCGGCGACACCGTTCGCGACGGGTCCGCGGGACTCGCGCGCGTTGCAGCGCTGCATGACTCGCTCGAACGCACCGGCCCCGTGACGTTTGTCCTCGCCGGCGATTTCATGTCGCCGAGCCTGTTGAGCAAATGGTATCGCGGTGAGCAGATGAGACAGGAGCTGAACGCCGCGAGAATCGATCGTGTCACGTTCGGAAATCATGAGTTCGAGCTCGATCGGGACACTCTCATCTCACGCGTCGCGAATTCGCGATTCAAGTGGACTTCGGCCAATTGCATGATGGCCGACGGTAAGCCGTTCCCCGGCGTTTCGCGCTGGGACACGAGCACCATCCAGGGCGTTAAGGTCGGCGTCTTCGGAGTGACGCTCGTCGGCGATTATCGCCGCTATGTGAAATGCAGCAACGCCGATAGCTCAGCGCATGTTGCGATCGCCGAGCTCAAGGGAGCGGGCACGGAAATCATTTATGGCCTAACGCATCAGACGAAGGAGGCCGACTCGCTTCTCATGCTCCGCGAGCCGGACATCACGTTCATTCTTGGCGGTCACGAGCACGAGTGGCATCGGATCCTGATCGGCAATCGGCGCTTGCTCAAGGCGGACGCCAATTCGCGAACCGCTCAGCTGTTAACGCTCACGCGAACCGCTGCCGGGTGGACGCAGCGAGACGAGCTCATCAAGATCGACAAGAAAATTCCATTCGAGCCGGCAACTCAAGCTGTTGTGACAGCCTGGAACGATAGCATCCTCAAGCGACTCGGTCCGGAACGAGTCATCGCCACGACGTCGTTTGATATCGACGGCCGCGACGCGGTAAACAGAGCACAGGAATCAGCACTTGGCGACCTGGTAACTGACGCAATGCGACTTGGCACGGGCTCAGATGCGGCAGTGATGAATTCAGGCACGATGCGCATAGACGATGTCCTGGCTGCAGGACCGATCACGAACTATCAGCTGGAATCGATATTCCTGTTCGGCGACGAGACACGGATCATGACGTTCCCCATCAAGGGCGCGCGGCTGCGTGACCTTCTCGAGCACGGCGTCGCCGACGGCTCAGTGGGGAAGGGTCCGTATCTTCAGGTGTCTGGAGTGAAGTACTCGTGGGATCACAAGAAGCCGTCCGGCTCACGAATCGTTGGTGACCTGATGAAGGCAGACGGGACCGCGGTCGGCGCAAACGACACAGTACAGCTGTCAATGAACGTGTACCCGGCATGCGAGGGCGGCGACGGATATGTGGTGCCGGAAGCGAAGCCAGCATGCGACGCGCGCGACACTGCGCCGCGTGCCGTTGACCTGGTGATGAAGCACGTGCAGGAGTTGGGCGGCAAAGTCACGCCACCCGCCGCGGGAAGGGTGACAAGGATGTAGAGGGAGAAAGATCCGCCGTCACGTCGTCCGTCCTACACCTGCAGCACCCGCCCTTACCGGTAGCTGCTGTGCCCGCCTGGAACCTGTTCTACCCGCCTTAGAGGAAAACAAGATCCTTACAGCTTCCATACTCACACACCCGTCAAGCGCCATGCATCTTGAAGAGAGCACTAAGCTGTTGACTTATCACAAATCCCAGTCATGACAAACCGCAGGGAATTCCTTAAGCAAGGCACGCTCGTTGCCGGCGCCATCGCCGCCGAAGCAGCGTTCCG
>JBDUEH010000372.1:0-3239 GCA_040002555.1 Gemmatimonadales bacterium
AGACATGCTGGCGAACAGCGCGAGTCGCGCGCGTGTTCACATGCTGGCCAGACCATATTCGTCTGCCAAAATGTATAGGGCTCGACGCCGTTCTTGCAATAGCGACAACAACTTAGAGCCCCTTCACTAACCTCACCACGAGCCAGCCAATCACAAGCAGGTATGTGATTCCAGCCTTCCATTCACCGTGTCGCATGTACAAATCGAAGCTGAATCCGCCATCGTCCTGCCCCTCGTCCTTCCAAGGTGTAACTCTTGGCACAAATGCGGGAACGTTAGCTGAATATCGATCATATGCATCCGGGAACCGCTCCCGGATATTGAGCCGCTCGCGTTCCATGGTAGGCGCGTAGACGAGCACCCAGAACGCGATCACGACCAGAAGGAGTGACCAGTGCGCCGCGATGGCGAACCCGGCGCCGATCAGAAAGCTGCCGAAGTAGAGCGGGTTCCGCGTATGCGCATAGGGCCCAGTAACCGCGAGCTTCTTGTTCTTCACGATGTGGCCTGACGCCCAGGCTCTGATCAACACACCAGCGAATGCGATGGCGGCCCCGACCGGGAGCGTCACCGCATTTGGCCGAGCCCAGATCAGATATGCAATTCCAACAACGAAGCCCAGTGGAAGACGGAGCTTCTTTGCCGTTTCAGAATAGGTCAATCGAGCAGCCCGCGAAGCAGATGGCGCGCAATGACGATTCGCTGAATCTCGGATGTGCCCTCGCCAATCTCGCAAATCTTGGCATCGCGCATCATTCGCTCAACAGGATAGTCCTTTGTGTAGCCGTATCCGCCGTGGATTTGGATTGCCTTGAGTGTCGCGCGCATCGCGAGCTCCGAGCAGAAGAGCTTGGCAATAGCAGCCTCTTTCCCGTAAGGCTTCTTGTTCTGAGACAGCCATGCCGCATGAAACATGAGGTGCTTTCCGGCTTCGATTTCGGTCGCCATATCTGAAAGCTGGAACTGGATTCCCTGGAAATTCGCAATCGGGTGCCCAAACTGCTTCCGTTCGCTCGCATACTTGAGTGCCTGTTCGAAGGCGCCTTCAGCAATTCCGAGCGACAGGGCTGCGATTCCGATGCGGCCGGCGTCGAGTGTCTGCATGAAATTGATGAAACCCATTCCTTCTTCGCCGAGCAGATTTTCTTCGGGAACTTCGACGTCCTCGAAGACGAGCTCGCGGGTGTCGGACGCGCGCCAACCAAGCTTGTCTTCCTTCTTCCCGGCGCGAAATCCCGGCATGCGCGGAAGCGACGGCTCGTCACCGATCGTCGCCGTTCCCCGTTTTGAGAGATCCGCCTCTTTCGTCAGTATGAACGATGAGATGCCCTTGGTGCCGAGCTTTGGGTCGGTGACACCGGTCACTACGAAAATCTCACCTACACCACCGTGGGTGATGAAGATCTTCGAGCCGTTGATGATGTAACGGCCGTCTTTCTTGACTGCGGTGGTCTTCGTCCCCGCCGCATCACTCCCCGCGCTTGGCTCCGTCAGTCCGAATCCGCCCAGTACTTTGCCCGATGCCAGGAGAGGAACAAAGCGCTGCTTCTGCTCCTCAGTTCCGAAATTGACGATAGGCGATGTACCGAGCGTGGTATGCGCGGAGATCGTGATTCCGTGAGAGGCATCCACCTTGGCCATCTCATAAATCGCGATCATGTAGCTCAGTAAGTCGAGGCCAGCTCCGCCAAGATCTTCCGACCACGGAATTCCGAGCAGGCCAAGCTCGCCCATTTTCTGAATGTTCTCCCATGGGAATTCCTGGGAGGCATCGAAGCGTGCGGCCACGGGCGCGACTTCGTCGCGGGCAAATTCCCGCACCATGTCGCGAACAGCGATGTGCTGTTCACTGAAGTAAAGCGAATCATCCATTGGTTATGCGGCTTCGGTTTCGTCGGAGCTGCGAATAACGGCGAGAAATTTATCGCCATATTTGGCCAGCTTCATTTCGCCGACGCCCTTCACATTGGAAAGCGACTCGAGAGAAGCGGGACGACGCAGCGCCATGTCGGTGAGCGTACGATCGGAGAATACAATATACGCGGGAACCTTTTCCTCGCGGGCGATCCTGATGCGCGTATCGCGAAGGGCAACGAGAAGTCGCTCCTGCGAAGAGTCGAGTTCCACATCGACCTCGGCCGATACTGGAATTGCGCGACTCCGGGAGGATTCGGATCTGCCGAAACGGCCTTTCGGTGGTTTCGATTTCTTGTGCGATGGGACTTCAGTGACATCATGCACGGTGCCGAGGCAGTTGTCGCAGCCAGAACACTTCGATGCTGCTGCCGGATCGCCGAAATAGCGAAGCACGAATCCGCGCCGGCAGCCCTTCGTGTAAGCGTACTTCTGAACCGACTCGAGTTTCGAGAGCTCGGCGCTTCGTCGTTTGTCGATGCCCGCCCAATCGACCTTGAAAACAGCTAACGGGGCTTTCGAGTTCGCCATTCGAAGGCCCGAGTCTGCTCGTTCCCAGACGAGTATCTGTCGCGATTGCAGAGCGTCCAGCAGGCCCGCTGCACCGGCACGTGGACCGAGGCCGGGTGGAAGCATGTCGAGATCGAGTCCATAACCGGTTTCCAGTTTCTTCCCACCGAGTTTCCAGAGCGCGCGCAGAAGCCCGAGTTCAGGATTCGACGAGCCCGTGATCTCTTCCTTGATTCGATCCGGTGAAGCGAGAAGACGGATAAACACCGACGACGGCGATCCAGATGCTCCGGCGATTGCGCCAGCCTGTGAAAGGATCCTTAACGCGCTCTCAATTTCACGAGTGCTTGTCTTCCCACGGATGAGCGGCAGGACGTCTTCCGGAGTCGACGGAAGCGTCTTGCCCGCAACCGCCTGGCGAGCGAGGGCCGAGTAAACCTCGTCGACGATCTTTCGATCTGGATACGAACCACGAATGAAGAATTCGTGCGTGAAGCGGTCGGGGAATGAGTGAAGAAGGAAAACGTCGGAATGTTTTCCATCACGCCCGGCTCGTCCTGCTTCCTGATAGTAGGCTTCAAGTGTTCCAGGCATGGAGTGATGAATTACGACGCGAACGTTTGGCTTATCGATTCCCATGCCGAAAGCGTTTGTCGCGACGATTGCACGAAGGCTTTCGTTCATGAACGACTCCTGAACGTTTCTGCGATGCGCGTCGTCGAGACCGGCGTGGTATCCTGCCGCCGCAATGCCGCGCTGTTCGAGCATGAAGCTGATCCGGTCCACTGCCTTCCGCGTTGACGCGTAGATCACCG